>NZ_CP087999.1:0-255000 GCF_021044625.1 Geomonas sp. RF6
CCAGGCTGCGGGACAGGCTACTTTTTTGCGCTCAGGAAAAGTAGGAAGTCCCCCTTTCTCCGCCAATCCGTGCGTAAGGATTCCCGCCCCGCCGGATGCGCTTTTTGCTGAAAATACCCGGCCTTACCCGCTCCCTTATTGACACAGCACATTGTTGATTTAGACCTTTTGACGAACCTTGTCCGGAAGGCCGAGCTGTGACCACTTGACACAGAGCGAGCCTTCCCGCGCGGGCCTTGGGCCACTACTTACAGAAGGAGGTCTTGCATGGAGAGCAATGAACCGAGGGTGGTAGCAGCTGAGGATTTCGCTTCGCAAAGAGCAGCGCGCAGAGGGAAACCGGACATCTCCAACCTGGAGATGTGCATCGAGGACGCCAGGAAGGCCGCGCTCGACGGCGACGCTGGGCCCGAGGCTCCGACCGATTACAACGACCTGCGCCGCAGGTTGGACGCGTGCAAAGACAAACTCCCCCCCCTCTACCAGGATGTTGCATTCAAGCCATTCAAGGCGGCACTGGACAGCCTGGGGCAAGGAGGATTTACCAAACTGCTCCTCCAGGATCCCTCCAAAGAAGGAGCTGCAGGGCTCATGCTTGATATAGCCCAGGCCATCCTGCAAAACGGCGAAGGGTATAACGAGAGAGCGACAGACGCGTTCCAGGAGGTCATCGCGGATACCTATGACGGCTATCTCAGTGCCGAGGACCGGCAAGGGGTGAAGCCGCCAGACAATGAGGTTGTCGCTCCCCTGGTGAAATGGGGGAACCCGGAGTGGGGACCGTACACCTGGCCGGTGGAGGCGACCGCCTCCTTCGGGGTGCGGGTCGCCATCGTGAACATGCCACCGGCAAACGCAAGGCGGGGGCTCCTTGCCTGGAGCGCACTGGAGCACGAGACCGCCGGCCACGACATTTTGGGAGCGGACGACGGTTTGCAGCCCGAGTTGAAGGGAGCGGTCTATGCTGCCCTGGTAAAGCGAAACATCGGGCACGGCCTCCCTGCGTACTGGGCTTCGAGGATTGACGAAACCGCCTCCGACATCATGGGGATCCTGAACATAGGACCCGCTGCGGGCATAGGTCTCATAGGGTATTTCCGAGCCCTGAATGCCGCCTACGGTGGTCACCCTGGGCTGCGCAACGACGGGCCTGCCGATGATCCTCATCCCGCGGACATAGTGAGGGGTTACCTCGCTGCATCGACCGCGAGCCTCCTTAAATTCGATGGAGCGGGCGAATGGGCCAAAGTCATCGAGGCAGAAACGGAGAAGGACCGCACGACGATCAGGCTGGAGGGGACTGTGATAACACCGGAGGAGGCGAAGCTCTCGGCACAGATCGTCGCCGATACCGTCGTGAACGCCAGGATGTGCACCCTCGAGAACCACGCGCTGGGAGAGATCCAGAACTGGTACAACCATGACGAGACGATCGCGCGGAAGCTGCGGACCGTCTTGACGACGGCAAACCAGGTTCCGACCCGCTACGTTTGCGGGTACTACGCGGCACACGTCGTCGCGGCCGCCGTCACCGCCGCGCTCGCCAAGGGGGGGGATGTGGATCTGATCTTCGAGCGCATGCAAACCATCCTGAAGGTCATGCACAATTCCAACCCGTCCTGGGGCCCGTTATACGTAAGCCACCCGGGGAACATTACAGCACGTCTGGCATACGTGCCGCGTCTTGCGAGAGAGGCACTGGAAGAGTGAAGCGGAGAGGGAACCTTCGCATGCCAAAGGGGAGCGTCACAACTAACCCCAGAAGTGGCAGTGGTATGCCTGGTGGCAGATGATACCATTTGAGCAGATGGCTTTGATGCTTTGTCCGTGCGGGAAGAAGGGGGGAGGGAAACGAGGAGCGGAAAAAAAGAGGGCCGAAGAGACAGTACCCAGGCCCGCAGGAGGTCTCGCATGAAACCGGCAAAAAGTCGCGTCGTCTCTGCCGATCCGGAGGTCCCTGTCGATCCCCCAGCAGTAGAATTTTTCTACACACCCTACTACTGTACTTGGTACCGGACCATATTCCCGGCCAAAAACCCGGCGCAGGTGGCGCAGGCAATGGAGAGCTTCATACAGAACAGAGGTACTTCGAAAAGCGAGACAGGTTAGACCTGCAGCGGGTCCGCTTTGAAGGCGCCGGCCGTGGAGGTGTAGGGGTACAGAAAGGTGAAAAGGGATTGGCCTGTGTCGGCTTATCCCTTTTTTTCCGCGAAGCGATGAAGTGGTTACCCTCCGAGGGTTACCGGTGAGCCTGCGGGCTTTAGACCTTTATGCAGAACCTCGCACCACCCTCGACATTCTCTGCTGTCAGCGAGCCTCGCCCCCCTCCCTCTCACCAGACGGGGCTTGCGTCATCTGGCCGTAGCTCCTACCGCGACCCGATAAAGTACTTCACGCAGAACGCCGCTCGCCCCAGCACCCCACTACGGGATAATGCGCACCCGAATGATCTCCCTTCTGCCGCTTCCGCTGCATCAGCCACGAAAACCGGCTCCTCCGCAAACATCTGCGATATGTGCAGAAACTCTTCGTTGACTGCCAGAAAGGCGGCAACAACCTCCGGTTCGAAGTGCCGGCCGGAATCCGCGACGATCGTCTCCACGGCCTCTGCATGGGTGAGGCGTCCTTTGTAGACTCGTTTGCACACCAGTGCGTCGTAGACGTCTGCCACTGCCATGACCCGCCCCGCGACGCCCCCCGCCTCCCGCGAAAAAGTCCTGTGAAGGTTTGTCATCTGACGGTGTAGTGGCGGGACTCGATGCGCCCTGCCGCGGCACAAAGAAAAAGGCGGCCGGGTAACTCCCGCGCCGCCTCTTCATCTCCCCTTCCCTGCCTCTATTTCCTTACGAAATCGGGGCGTGAGAAGCTGTACTCGAAGTTCATGTGATCAGTATAGGTCCCTGCGAGAATGGCAGCCACGTCCTCGGTGAAGACGAGTTCCTCGTCGGTGGGGATGACGTACACCTTGACCGGTGAATCGTCCGTGCTGATAAGGCTTTCCCGCTTCCTGGTCATGGCACCCTTGTTCCGCTCCTCATCGAGGACGATGCCGAGGTGATCCAGCCCGCGCAGCGCGCGTGCCCTGATCGGCGCCCCCATCTCACCTACCCCGGCGGTGAAGACGACGGCGTCGAGCTTCCCGACAACGGCAAGGTAGGAGCCGATGTACTTCTTCAGGCGATAGGCCTCCATTTCCAGCGCCAGCTCGCAGAGGTGGTCCCCGGCGTCGGCATTCTCGATGACGTCGCGGCGGTCCGTGAAGCGGCCGGTGATCCCGATGACGCCACTTTTCTTGTTGAGGATGCTGTCGATCTCCTTCGCGGAGAGGTCGTCACGCTGCATCATGAAGGCGGGGATGGCCGGGTCGATATCGCCGCAGCGCGTTCCCATCATGGCGCCTTCCAGCGGGGTAAGCCCCATGCTCGTGTCGACGGAGACGCCGTTTTTGATGGCGCAGTGGGAGACGCCGTTCCCTATGTGCATGGTGATGACGTTGCACTCGGAGGCGGGCTTCCCGAGGATCGCGGCGATACGCTTGGAGACGTAGAGGTGCGAGGTGCCGTGGAAACCGTAGCGGCGGATGCCGTGCTTCTCGTACCACTCGAAGGGGAGTGGATAGAGGTAGGCGTGCTGCGGCATCGTCTGATGGAACGCTGTGTCGAAGATCGCCACCTGCGGCACATCGGGGAGGACGAGCTTCGCCGCCTCGATACCGGCGATGTTCGGTGGATTGTGCAGAGGCGCGAGGTGCTGCACCTCCACTACGGCAGCAAGGACGCTGTCGTCGATGAGGACCGACTTGGTGAAGTGCTCGCCGCCGTGAACGACGCGGTGCCCCACCGCAGCGATCTGCTTCATGTCCTTGACGACGCCATGCTCCGGACTGGTGAGTGTGCGCAGTATGAGGTCAACGGCGAAGCGGTGATCAGGGCAGTCTGAATCCTCGCGGTAATTCTCCCTGCCGGGAACCTCATGCACGATGAAGGAGTCGCCAATCCCTACTCTCTCCACCATTCCCTTCGCGACAACCTCTTTTTTCTCCCAGTCAAACAACTGGTATTTTACCGACGAACTGCCACAGTTCAGGGCAAGTATATCCATCAGTTCTCTATCCCCCTGCAAATATAAATGGTGCGTTGATATACCACGGAGAAAGATCTCCGTCAAAAAATAAAACTGCTTTTTATATACAACAGAGTTGTTTACAGTTCAACTTTTTTCTGGAGGCGTAACGTATACTTGAAGCGGATTTAAGGCCCTCTTTCTGGTGGACATTTTGATTTTGCTGTGGTAAGTTCCTGAAAAATTTTGACCCAAATACGCATAAAGGAGGTGAGTTACTTTGGCACATACCATTACCGACGATTGCATCAACTGCGGCGCATGTGACGATTCTTGCCCGGTTAGCGCTATCAGCGAGCAGGCTAGCAAGCGCGTAATCTCCGCTGACACCTGCATCGACTGTGGTGCATGCGTTGACACCTGCCCGGTGAACGCAATCCACGCTTAATCGATTTACCGTAGTATGCAATGCCATGGCCGGCAGCGGTTTTACCGCCGCCGGCCTTTTTTTATTTCCGGCGCGCAGTGCGCTGGGAGAATATGAGCCACAAAAAAGGCCGGCGAAAGCCGGCCTTTTTCTGTTCTTCCTTTTGAATTGACTGTTACTGCCCGGCGACGGTAGAGCCGATAACCTCTACGCCAAAGTCGGCAGCCTCCTTCGGCACATTCGGTATCGCCACGACGAAGGGAATCTTATCCCCCGGCTTCACACCCAGGTTCGCGAGGGAGTCGCCAAACTGGTTGTTCATGGCCGCGTCGAGCTTCGCCATCGGAAGGGTGGTCAGCTGCTGCTCGGAGAGACGGTTTCCGCAGTAGGCGGTTTTTTGTACCAGCACCTTTCCGCTCTTGTCGAAGATGGAGACCCTTACGTGGATCGAGGCGCGAGGCTTGCGGAACTGGTTTTCCGCCTCCCCGCTCACCACGAAGAGCTCACCCGCCTCCTTGTTCTGGTAGAAGGAGGCCAGCGGGTTGACGATGGCAATTCGCCCCTCCTCCGCCCCTTCCAGCCCGAGCCAGTGAGCGACCGTCCCGAGGCCGAGGCGGTCGAGGGCGGAAGGGCCTCCCTTCATGAGGTAGTACCCGCCTCCGGCGAGGGCAGCCACCAGGAGAACGGAAAGGAGCGCCAGCGAGGTGGTAACGACGGGACGCCCCCTGCGACGGGAGGGGATCCCCAAGGGGGGGAGTTCCTCATCGGCAGCCGCACCGTGAGGAGCGGTCGCGGAATCTCCGAAGACCTTGTCGAAATCGAGGAGGCTCGACAGCGGTATTCCCGGACCACCCGCCGCGTCGGACGCACTCTCCTCTTCAGCTGAAGGGTGCGTGCTCGCTACGGCCTCCTCATCATGCCGCGGTGCGGCAGGGGTAGCGGCCGGAGCGGGAACGACGGGAGCTGGAGCGGGGGCACCGCCGAGGAGGTCATCATTGAACGAGAAAGCGGATTCCTCCGCGGCATTCTTCAGTTCCGGAGCCGCCTCCTCCTTTTCCTCTGCAAAGGCGAATTCGTCAACTCCGGGGGGGGCGGGCGCGGCGTTCTCGCCGGAGAAGGCGAAGCCCCCTGTCTCCGGCTCCTCGTAGCCGCTCTGTGCGAGCTCACGGGCCGCCTGGTCAGCATCCCCTTCAAAGGTGAAGTCACTGAGGTCGAACTCAGGCACCGGCTTCTCTCCCTCTTCCTCCGCATCAAAGGAAAAGTCGCCGAAGTCGAAATCACTGCCGACCGGTGTCACACCCTGCTTCGGGGCGGGCTCTGCAGCGGGCTCTTCCTCCAAGGAAAACTCGCCGAAGTCGAACTCCCGCGCGGGAGATTTCTCCGCCTCCAGCGCCGGGGGGGCAGGTGCAGTTACCTCCTCCTCAAAGGAGAACTCCTGGAATCCCACCACCTCCATGCCCGAAGGTGGCGGCTCCAGCTCTTTCGCCGAAGGCTCGTCGTCGAAGGAGAACTCGTTGAATCCTGCCATCTCCTCCGTCGGGGGAGGTTCCTCCCCTTTTGCGGACGGCTCGAGATCAAAGGAGAAATCGGACGGGGCGAAATCGGTTGTGGCAGACGGCTCACCGGCGGGCTCCGGCTCAAAGCTGAACTCGCTCACCCCAGCAAAGCGCCCGGCGCCCTCCGGCTCCTCCTCCTTTTCGGGGGGAAGGCCGAAGGCGAAATCGGCGGGCTCCGCTGCGCCCTTTGCCGCATCTCCTTCTTCTTTCTCTTCGGGGACGGGGAGTTCCGGGGGGGCGGGCTCCTGCGGCGCGGGGGCGGGTTCGGCAGGTTTCGCTGCGGGGGCACCAAGGCCGGAGAGGATCGCGTCGAAATCGGTCTCCTCCTGCGGCTGCTCGGCGCCGGCTATAAAGACGTGGCGACACTTGGAGCAGCGGACCTTCACGCCGCCCGGCTTCAGCTTCGAATCATCTAACCTGAATCTGGTGCTGCACTGTTCACATTGGAGTATCATGCTGTCCCTTTAAGAGGAGTATCGGTTACTTCATAAATAGCGGAAAGCTCCCGCATCCGCTCGTCCAGGTCGAGGCCGTAGCCGACCAGAAAGCCGCTGCCGCATTCCATCCCCACGTATTCAGGGACGATGGGACGCTCGCGATGCGCCTTCTTGTTGACCAGAGTGCAGATGCGTACGCTTTTGGCGCCTCTGCTGCGCAACATCTCCAGCAGAAAGCTGAGGGTGATCCCCGTGTCGACGATGTCCTCCACCACGAGAACATGGCGCCCCTCCACGGAGCATTCAAGATCCTTCTTCACCAGCACCTGGCCGCTAGTACTGGTACCGACGTAGCTGGAAAGTTTAACGAAATCAACCTGTAGCGGAACCTGCACGGCGCGTAAAAGGTCGGCGGCAAAGATGAAGGCGCCGTTTAGGACCACCACAGCCAGGAGCTCCTCACCTGCGTAAGCCTCGTTGATCTCACGGGCGAGCCGGGCGACTTCCCTCTCAATCTCCTCCTTCGAGAACCTGACCTTCAGGTTAATTCCCAAGGCTGACAGGTAGTTACGCTCCATGAATTTTCTCCCAGCAATCCTATAGCAGATCCAATTTGTAGTGTCAAATCATTCTGGCCATGATGGTACTGTTATGCTATAAATAGCCCAAAACGCCAATCCAGGCAAATAATTAAGGGGTCCGCCATGAACATCCGTATACCTCTCCTTGGGCTGCTGGGCAGCCTTTTTGTTGCAGCAGCCGCCTACGCCGCGCCCGAACTCTCCGTTGAGCAGGGTGTCTTCAACTTCGGTTCGATCGCGCAGGGGAAGAAGGTACAACATACGTTTGTCATTAAGAACACTGGGGATGCAACGCTGCAGATCAGGCAGCTGAGGCCATCCTGCGGCTGTACTGCCGCCACCCCCTCCTCTTCCCAAATCCCGCCGGGGAAGAGTGCAGAGATAAAGGTAGTCTTTGACTCCACCAACTTCTCCGGCCGCATGCAAAAGAGTGTCGTCGTCGACACGAACGCCGGAAAGAACCCGAGTTACACACTGGTGATGGACGGAACGGTAGTCGAGGCGCTGCAGGTATCGCCGCGCACGCTGAGCCTCGGAGCGATAAAGATCGGTGCAACGCGGGAGGTGTCGCTGAACGTGACGAACCGCGGCAATGAGACGGTTAAGCTTTTGTCCGTCAACACCACCTCCCCGCAGATCAAGGCGAGCATAAAGAAGGGAACGATACCTGTCGGGGAGTCAGGAACAGTAGAGATCGCCGTCACTCCGCAGACAGAGGCTCGGGTTCTCAGCGGGTATGTCCATATCACAACAGACAACCCGCAGAAGAAGGAGATCACGGTGCCGGTTTATGCCTCTCCCACGAAGTAGAGGAACGACGGCAAATCAGCCCGTTATGACAGTAGGGACTGAAGAGGTGCAGAAATAGTGGCGAAACTCCTTGAGTTGCGTGGCTGAATAGTGTAAAAGAATCTTTCTACGGGCGGGTAGCTCAGTTGGATAGAGTACAGGCCTCCGAAGCCTGGGGTCATGGGTTCGAATCCCATCTCGCCCACCAACTTACAACAATGTCAGGACACTAAATACTCCGAAAATGTTTGCACATTTCGGAGTTTTTTTTTTGCGCCATCCCCCACCAACGCCCCTTCCTCCCACTCCGTTCTACAATCCCCACTTTTTTTCCGATCCTTCCCGCACCTGCTCCCTCCTCGATTAAAGAAAACGCCGCCTCTACCGATACCTTTGGTTGCAGCGGACTTCCCAGATGGCAGGAAAGAGGGACAACAGGGGGTGAGAGTGGTCAAGAATTTTGCATTTTTACTGATGATGACGTTGCTGGACGGCTGTGGCGCCGGGAAGCTCGTTGGGAAGGTTCCGGTGGTGGAAAGGGAGAGCTTTGCGACGGTTCATATCGCAAGGCCCTCAGGGTTCATCGGCTGCGGTGTCAGGACGACGATCCAGATCGACCACTCCGACTTCTACTGGCTTGCCTGCGGCGAACACATCCTTTTCAGGGTCCCGGCAGGCAAAGCTATCGTCGTATCGCAGATTACTTCGATGCGCCCGGACCATGTGGCAATACAGCCTGAGGTGGGGAAAGAATACTTCCTGGAGAATGACTGCAACCAGTTTGCCTGCTGGCTGGCCGAGTCACCGGCAGCAACATTTGATGGGGTCGCGGCAAGGTGCCCGCAGACGGTCAAGGTAGGCTTCTGATGCGACCCTGCATGAGGCCGATGCCAGAATGGCGGGAGACTGAGTGCAGTAGCAACGCTCCCGCCTGTCACACAATGGAGGAGCTCGCTATCGCCCGCCGCACCTTCACGCAAAGCGTCGCTTCCTTGATCGGCTTTGGCATGAAGTCGAAAAAACCCTTCTCGAAGGCCCCCGCCTCCTCCTCTGCCGTCGCCGTCGCACTGACGAGGATTACCGGAGTGCGCGCCGTCTCAGGCATGCTTCTCACGGCATCAAAGAAGGCGTAGCCGCCGATCTTCGGCATATCCTTCCCGGTTATCACGAGGTCCGGGGTCGAGGCGACGAGCTCCCTGAACCCCTCCATACCGTCTTCCGCCGTTACCACCTCGTACCCTTCCCGTCCAAGCAGCGTCGCCAGCGAGGTCCGCACCCGCTTGTCATCCTCGACGACCAGGATCCGTTTCAACTCCGAGGTCTGCTCCTGCCTCCCCAGATAGTGTAAGCTGATGGCACGACGAATGTCGCGCCTGGTGGCGATGAAGGGAACGACGACAAGGCCGTTGTTGGCCCCTATATTGCTGATGACCCGCACGTTGGTGGGGTCGCTGATGGCCACCGCGAGCTTGCCGCTCTCCACCTTCAGCGGAAAAAGAGTGTTCTCCACCGCGGCCTCCACCGGCACGAGGGTGAAAAGGTCCGGGGCAAAGCGCAGGCGGTGGAACTCCTTCACCACCTTGCAGCGGTACTGAACGGCAAGGGCTTCCGCGAGCTCTTCTCCCGTCACCAGCCCTAGATCTTCCAGCACGGTACCGAACCGCTTCCCGATCCTCTTGGAAAGATCGACGAGCCTTTCCGCACCTACCGATGTGAGAAGCCCCTTTTCGACAAAGATCTCCCCCAGTCTCTTGCGCGGCAGCGCAGCACGGTCTGTCGCACCGCCCGGGTTGCCAGTGGCCATCTTTTCCAACGTCCCCTCTCCTTCTGTGTCACGCTCTGAGCGGGCGCCACTATAATACGGTTCCGCGATAAAGGCTATTAATAAAGAGAGGGCCTACTGTGAAGGGGGATGAAGATACTGTGAAGTGTGGTGAGGAGGAAATGCGATTGTGCAGTGGAAGTCGGAGGTTGTGGGCAAAGAGATGGGGAGGGATGATCTCCCTCCCCGGCAGGTAGCTTCAGACTACGGGTTTGTCCTGATCGGCAGCGGTGTTGCGGTGACCCATGCGGAAGAGACGAATGCGCCGTTGTTGGAGCGGATCCTGTACCAGTACTGGGTGTTGCGTGAAAGCCCGGTCTGGGTGAGGGTCGTTGTGTTGGCGCCGACGTTCGTGCTGCTGAGTCCGCTGGTGAAGGTCGAGTTGGTGGCACGCTGGACGGTGAAGCCGGTTTCGTTCCCCGACAGGTCCTGCCAGTTGAGGATAACGGTGCGGTTGTTTCCGTTGCCGTTCGCGCCGTTAGCCGCTGTAAAGCTCGCAGGGGCTGCCGGTTGTGCCGGAACGACGACCGGGGCGGCCACTGCATAGGCGGAGAGACCGGCGGCATTGGTCGCGGCAACCCTGTAGGTATAGCTCGTAGCGGTCGGCGCGAGAACGATGGTGGTGTCCGTGAAGGTCACGCTTCCGGTGTTGTTACGGGGAGGCGCGGTGCCGATCCGGACGAAGGCGCCGCCG
Organism: Geomonas sp. RF6; assembly: GCF_021044625.1. Classification (NCBI taxonomy): domain Bacteria; kingdom Pseudomonadati; phylum Thermodesulfobacteriota; class Desulfuromonadia; order Geobacterales; family Geobacteraceae; genus Geomonas; species Geomonas sp. RF6. The sequence continues at coordinate 10,369 of NZ_CP087999.1, forward strand.
CTTGTGGCCCGCTCGATGACGAAGCCGACTTCATTCACTGCATTGTCGGTGAAGGTCACGGTGATCTGCGCACCTGCCTGCAGCGCCGCGTTCGCATTGGTGGGGGCGGCAGGCCGGGTGCCGACGACCAACTGGTCGGAGATGGAGGAAACTGTCAGGCTGGGGAACGCCCCGCCGTACCCCACCGCATTCCGGGCAACGACCTGGTATCTCGCCGCGACGTTCGGGTTGTACACGCTCGGATCGGTGAAGGTGCGCCGACCGGTGGTGTTGGTCTGGTCCAGCGGCGACGGGCTCGTCCCCACGTTGGTCCAGGTCGTGCCGTCGAGGGTTTTCTGCACCAGGAATGACGTCTCGTTGATGGAGTTGTCGTTCCACGCCAGTACCAGCCTGCGGTTGATGCCATTTCCTGTGACGGTGGAGGAGAGGGCGTCGGCCTTGTTCGGTGGCAGCACCACCGAGACGGGTCGCATCATGTCCATCTCCTCGTGGCTCAGGATGTGGCAGTGGTAGACATACTCCCAGCCAAAGTTGACCAGCTGGTTCACGATAGCCGGGGTGGGAATACCCTGCACGTCGATGTTGCTGAAGCCGGCAGTTGCGCCAATAGGCATCATCGGGCTGAGAGGCCGGATGCTGTTCGGGATTTCGAAGGGGAGGATCGGTATCACAGGCCTCAGCGCCACGATGGTGTCTTCCAAGGGGCTTACCCGCACGGTGTCTTTCCAGCCGAGTTCGGCAGGATCAGTGGGAATGATGATGTTGTCCCAGGTCACCCTGTTCAGCACCTGCACGTCGTAGAGGTGGAAGTGGATCGGGTGGGTGTCCACGCCGTTGTGGGTGATCTTCCAGATCTGGGTGCCGTCTGCTGTGGCGATGGGGGTTACGCTCAGGTCCCCCTTCGGGAGGTTCGTGGCGTCGATGAGCTCGGTGGGCGGGTTCACGAACGGATAGAGGATGACGTTTTGCGCTGCCGGGGTGGCCGGAACCGCCTCCACACCGATGTTGGCGGTCATCCTGCCGAATTCGTCAAATGCCACCGCGTTCATCTCGTCATGGAGCGCCTTCGGCTCGATGCGGATCTGGAACTTCGTGTCGGGGGAAAGAAGGGTGTTGAAGCCGAAAAGATCCCCACCCTGGTCGGAGATGCGGGCCATCCCGTCGCACCTCTGGACCATGTTGCCGTCGCCGGTGCACCAGCTGCTGGCGGCGAAGTGGGTGCCGTAGGCCGAATTGTACGCGGCCTGCCCGACGATGATCGGATGCTGCCCCGACTCGAAGACGCCGCTTCCGTCGGCCTGGTGTGCAAATGCTGCCTGCAGCTTCGCAAGGTCATACCCCGGGCCCTGCCCTTCACGCACCTTCACCTGCATTATGGTGCGGGTGTTCGGGCCAAAGCCGGGGACGACGGAGGGGGCGCCGACCGGGTAGAGATCGGGAGCGCCTGTGTAGTAGTCGTAGCTTGCCACGCGGGCCGGGAACGCCGCAGGGGCATCGTTGTACAGGATGAGGGTCTTCCCTCCGAAGGCGGAGAAGTCGACGATGGCGTCAGCCCGCTCCGCAGGGGCGAGGAGGAGTGCATGCAGGTCGACGTTACCCACGTCGAAGCGGGTCGGATCGGTGATCCAGGTGATCGGCTGGTTGTCGACCACCACCGGAGCAGGGAGGAACCCGCCTTCGCTGCCGATCTGGATCCAGGACGGGCCGACCGGGCTGAGGAGCGTATCCGGAGTCGGGAAGACGACCGGATCAAGCTGCGCTGCTGCGACCTCGGCGGCCTTCAGCGCCACCTCGGTACCGGTCCCGTCAGCGACATACCACTGCAGGTTGAAGAAGCGGTCGTTGGCGGCATTGAGGATGCGCATCCGGTACGGTTTCGGGTCGACAGTCGTCGTCGGGTAGGCTGTGCCGTTCACGACCGGGGTGTCGTTGAACTGCTCCATCCCCACCGAGATGTTTGGAGTCCCCGGGATAAGGGGCGGCTCGCAGAACGGATCGACGAGGTACTGCCAGGTGGAGGGATCGTCCAGGTTGCATGGCTGGGGCAGCGGCAAGGTGAAGTCCGGCGGCGCCATGTTGTAGCGCGGGTTGGCGATCGGACCGTACAGAGGCTTCGCCGGCGGCCAGAACCAGGGGCCGAACATCCACCGCCCGTAGGCGCTCATGCCGCCCGGGTCGTTCGGGTTTTGCGCCGGCATGTACACGTGGTGGTACCACAGGTTGCCAAAGCGCCCCCAGCGGCTCTCGTCCCAGGTCGGGTCGAGCTCGTACAACTGACCTGTACGGGTGACGGGGTCCCCCTTCGGCACGAAGGTCCGGTCCTGGATGATGAGAGGGATCGTGTCGGAGAGTCCGGGGATGAGTGCGGAGTCGATCAGCGCCTTCTCGGTGTTGTCCCCGATAAGGTACCCTCCAGCCTCACCTGCATACACGTTCAGCCGCGTGATCCCCCAGGAGTGGTCGTGGTAGAAGAGGAGCCGGGCACTCTGCTGGTTGGTGTAGAAAAAGGTCATGGCGCCGGGACCGGGATCAGGCATGTCCGGAACGTTTCTCACCGATACGCCTTTGGGCCAGGGAGTCTCCTCCCCTGCCGGGGTGATCCACTGATGCGCCGTCCCGTCGCTGATCCACGGCGTGATGCCGCCGTGCAGATGCAGGGTGGCGCGGTTGTCCTTGAAGCACCCATCCGACTTGGGATACGCGGTGCACTTCGGATTGCGCACCTCGTCGGTGACAAGGCCCTGGTTTACCGGGTCCATCATCGCCATCGGCCCCATCCCGGAGCCCATGAGTGTGGAGTCCACCGGCAGGAAGAGGTCGCCACCCGCGCCGGTCGGCAGGAGGTTGCGGAAGAGAATCCGCACCGGCCGGTCCTTTGTCGCAAGGATTATGGGGCCCAGGTAGTGGGGAGCGGTCACTCCGGAATACGTGGTGATGGGAGCGGTGCCGCCGTTGAGAAGCGCATTGCTCAGGGGGACCTTCCCCCCCGGGACCTTCTCCGTCGAGAGCTGCACATAGCCGCGCAGCAACGTCGGATCGAGATCGGAATGCATCTTCTCCCGATACTGCACCACAGCTATCTCGTAGTAGTCGGAGCCGGGATAGGTTTCGGTATCGGGGATTGCTACCGGGAGGAACTGCCCGAGGTTGTTCGCGCCCGTCTCTCCGAGGAAGGGCAGAGTGTCCTTGAACTTCTTGATCCCGCCGGTGTACGTCCCGAAAGCGGTCTTCACCGGAAGCGGGCTGAGCGCCCAGTTGGGGGATGGCCCATAGTAGTGCGGGATCCTCGCTTCATCGACCGCCTGAGCCGCAGGAGGGGCGAGACCACTTAGGGCGGCGACCAGAGCGGTCAGAAAAACCGCTATCGTGCTTATTCGCCTGTTCATAACGATCTCCTTTCCGGTTACCGGACTACTTCGCCATCGCTGCCTGTTTCTTCTTCAGCTGTCCCTGCTTCCTTACCTCGTGCATCTTCTTCTCGCGCTCCAGTCTGTGCTTCATCACCTTCTTCGCGTTGACTATCCCCTGCTGCTGTTTCGGGCGCTCGGTCCTGGCCGCCGGAGCGGCGCCCACCGAGGCTACCATGGAGATGGCCAGCATGCCCCCTACCGCCACCGCTACGAGTCTCTTCATACCTGTCACCTCCTTTGTGGTGGAATCCTCAACATACCGGGCACGTCCCTACATCACCTCCTTCTGCCGCTCTTGTACTCGACGGCGTGCTACTGCACCGGCTGGAGGAGAGGGTTTCACAATGGGTGCCAACATTAAAGTCGCATAACCGTCGAAAATCATGAGAGCAGGCGCCGCCGCGGATGATGCTGCGCTGCACTCCTGTTCAAACTCTGCGAAAGGCGGCCCCTAGGCTGACCAAGTCATCCCCTATGTCCCCCTTCGCGAAGGCTCTTCCGAGAATTCCGGGGAAGCCGTAGTATGTTCCAATGAAGGGCCGCACGAGGCCTCGCGTCCCCCCCTTTTGCGAAGGTTCATCCGGGAATTTCGGGGAGTAGCGTGGGTGCACCACGAAGCGCTGCAGGAGCCTAACGTTCCCCCCTTTGCGAAGGGGGGGCAGGGGGGATTTGCCTTTGTCAGGCCACAGGGCATCAGTAGAAGCCGCCATGTGCTGAGAAACTGCTGTGTCCTCATCTACCGTGCAACAAGCCTTTTTCTGTCCAGTTCAGCTGGCAAGAACGAGGTGGCAGCCAGCGCCTTCAGAATGTCCGAAAGGTGATGGCAGCCGTGACTCGTTTTTGGAAACGCCTGCGGTTGTGGAGGTAATAGGCCAACAAGAGCCAAATCCCCCCTGTCCCCCCTTCGCAAAGGGGGGGACGCGAGGCCTCTTGCGCCGCTTCGCTTAAAGACGTACGGCTTCCCCGGAATCCTCGAATGAGCCACAGAAAAGGAAAGGGCCCGTGCGGGCCCTTTCGTACAGCGTGTTCAGCGCGGGGAGGTGACCATCACCTCCCCGCAGATCGGTGAGACTACGGGTTTGTCCTGATCGGCAGCGGAGTCGCGCTGACCCAGCCGGAGGAGACGAATGCGCCGTTGTTGGAGCGGATCCGGTACCAGTACTGGGTGTTGCGGGCAAGCCCCGTCTGGGTGAGGGTGGTCGTGTTGGCGGCGACGTTCGTGCTGCTAACCCCGCTGGTGAAGCTCGAGTTGGTGGCACGCTGCACAGTGAAGCCGCTTTCGTTACCGGAGAGATCCTGCCAGGAGAGGATCACGGTGCGGTTGTTGCCGGCACCGTTCGGGCCATTTACCGCTCTCAGGTTAGCCGGAGCCGCCGGAAGAGCCGGGACTGTCACCCCCCCCGATACCGCCGCCCCGGAGGGACCTGCTGCGTTGTAGGCGAAAACCCTGTAGCTGTAGGTGGTGTCTGCCCCGGCGACGGCCGCGATCGTGTTGTCCACGAAGGCAACGGTGCCGGTGTTGGCGCGAGCGGGTGCCGTGCCGATCTGGGTGAAGGCCCCGCCGTTGGTGGAGCGCTCCACCATGAACCCGACTTCGTTCGTGGCATTGTCGGTGAAGGTAAGGCTCACCTGCGGCCCCCCCTGCAGAACAGCGGTCAGGTTGCTCGGTGTGGCAGCACTCGTTCCGACCACGAGAGTGGTGGGAGTCGAGCTCACCGTCATGCTCGGGAATTGCCCGCCGTACCCGACCGTGTTCTGTGCCACGACCTGGTACTTCACGGTCACGTTCGGGGTGTAGGAAGCGGTGTTGTCGGTGAGGGTCCTCGTGCCGGTGGTGTTTAGCTGGTCGAGCGGCGAGGGGCTCGTTCCCACGTTCGTCCAGGTCGTGCCGTTGATCGTCTTTTGGACCAGGAATCCGGTCTCGCTGATAGAGTTGTCGTTCCAGCTAAGGACGGTCCTCGCCCTGTTGCCGTTTCCGCTGATGGAGAAGGAGAGTCCGTCAGCGGGCTTCGGCGGCAGTGCCAGGGAGACGGGGCGCATCATGTCCATCTCCTCGTGGCTCAGGATGTGGCAATGGTAGACGTATTCCCACCCGAAGTTCACCAGCTGGTTGATCAGGGGGTCCGTCGGGTTCCCGGCGGTGTCGGTATTTTCGAACCCTGCGGTCGCGCCGACCGGCATCATCGGGGAGAGCGGCCGGATGCTGTTGGGCAGATCAAACGGCAGCGTCGGGATGATCGGGCGCAAGGCGACGATCGTGTCCTCCAGCGGGCTGATGCGGACGGTGTCTTTCCAGCCGAGCTCGTTTGCGTCCGGTGCGATGATGATATTGTCCCAGGTAACCCTGTTCAGCACCTGCACGTCGTAGAGGTGGAAGTGGATCGGATGGGTGTCCACGCCGTTGTGGGTGATCTTCCAGATCTGCGTTCCGTCCGCGGTGGCGATCGGCGTTACGCTGACGTCCCCCTTCGGGAGGTTCGTGCCGTCGATGAGCTCTGTTGGCGGGTTCACGTACGGGTAGAGGATCACGTTCTGCACGCCGGGGGCGGCGGGAACGGCCTCCACCCCTATGTTGGCGGTCATCCTGCCGAATTCGTCGAAGGCGACGGCGTTCATCTCGTCGTGCAGCGCCTTCGGCTCGAGGGGAATCTGCAGCTTCTTCGTCGGCGAGGCGAGGGTGTTGAAGCCGAAGAGGGACCCGCCCTGGTCGAAGATGCGGGCAAGACCGTCGCACGTCTCCACATTGGTGCCGGGGGCGTTGCACCAGCTGCCGGTGACGAATTTGGTGCCGTAGGCGGTGTTGTAGGCAGACTGCCCGACTATGATCGGGTGCTGCCCCGATTCGAAGACGCCGGAGCCGTCGCTGTGATGGGCAAAGGCGTTATTGAGCGCTGTGAGATCAAACGGTGCCGACGGAGCGATGTCCCGCACCTTGATCTGCATGATCGTTCTGGTGTTCGGCCCGTACCCGGGGAGAACGCCGGGGGCGCCGACGGGGGAGAGGTCGGGGGACCCGGTGTAGTAGTCGTAGCTCGCCACCCTCGCCGGGTAGGCGGCCGGTGCGTCGTTGTACAGGATCAGCGTCTTTCCTGCATAGAGCGAGAAGTCGACGATGACGTCGGCGCGCTCGGCGGGGGCGAGGACGAGGGAGTGCTGGTCCACGTTCCCCACGTCGAAGCGGGTCGGGTCGGTGATCCAGGTAATCGGCTGCGGCGGGATGACCGCCGGTGCCGGGAGGAAGCCGCCTTCGCTGCCGATCTGGATCCAGGAGGGGCCTGCCGGGCTGAGAGTGGTGTCCGGGGTCGGGAATACGACCGGATCGAGTTGCGCCGCGGCGAGTTCCGAAGCCTTCAGCGCCACCTCCGTTCCGCTGGCGTCCGCCTGGTACAGCTGCAGGTTGAAGAAGCGGTCGTTCGCCGCGTTCAGGATGCGCAGGCGGTAGGACTTCGGGTCGACGGTGGTGGTCGGGTAGGCGGTGCCGTTTACGACCGGCGTGTCGTTGAATTGCTCCATCCCCACCGAAATATTCGGGGTACCGGGGATGAGCGGAGGCTCGCAGAAGGGGTCGACCGGGTACTGCCAGGTGAGCGGGTCGTCCAGGCTGCACGGAGTGGCGAGCTTGGTGGTGAAGTTCGTGGCCGGGTCCATGCCGTAGCGCGGGTTCGGGATCGGGCCGAACTTCGGGGATGCGGGGGGCCAAAACCACGGGCCGAACATCCAGCGCCCGTAAGCGCTCATGCCGCTCGGGTCGTTCGGGTTCTGCGCGGGCATGTACACGTGGTGGTACCACAGGTTGCCGAAGCCGCCCCAGCGGCTCTTGTCCCAGGTCGGGTCCTGAGCGTAGACGCCGTTTTTGGGATCGCCGGTAAGGAGCTGCTTGTCGGTCGGCACGAAGGTGCGATCCTGGATGATGAGCGGGATGGTGTCCTGATCACCGGGGATGACTCCCGTTTCCTTCAGTTTCGCCTCGGTGGAGTCGGTGATGATGTATCCTGCGGCCTCGCCGGCATAGACGTTCAGCCGGGTAATCCCCCAGGCATGGTCATGGTAGAACATGAGGCGGGCGCTCTGCTGGTTTGTGTAGTAGAAAGTTATCTCTCCGGCTCGCGGGGCGGGACTGTTCATGTCCGGAACGTTTTTCACGCTCACACCCTGAGGCCAGGGCGTATCCTCGGTCGCCGGGGTGGTCCACTGATGCGGGGTGCCGTCGCTGATCCACGGGGTGACGCCGCCGTGCAGGTGCAGGGTCGCCCTGTTGTCCTTGAAGCACATCTTCGGCTTCGGGAAACCGGTGCAGTCGGGATTTCTGACCTCGTCGGTGACGGAGCGGCCGTCGGAGGGATCCAGCATCGTCATCGGCCCCATCCCCGATCCCATCATGGTGGAGTCGACCGGGAGGAAGAGATCCCCCCCCGCGCCGGTGGGGAGGAGGTTCCGGAAAAGGATGCGCACCGGGCGGTCCTTGGTGGCCACGATGACCGGTCCGAGGTAGTGCGGCTTGTCCACACCGGTAAAGCCGGCAATGTCGGTGGTGGAGCCGTCGAGACGCGCGTTGGAAAGGGGGACGCTGCCGGGGACCACGGAGGTGCCGAGCTGCACATAACCGCGCAGGAGGGTGGCGGGAAGATTGGAGTGCATCTGCTCCCGGTACTGTACCAGCCCGATCTCGTAGTAGTCGGATCCCGGGTAGGTGGTGGTATCCGGCTGCGCCACCGGGATGTACTGACCGAGGTTGTTCGCGCCGTTCGGCCCGAGTCCGGGAAGTCCATCCACGAATTTCTTGATGCCGCCGGTGACTGCACCGGTGGCGTCGACGGCCGGCAGCGGGGATAGCGCCCAGTTTGGATACGGTCCGAAGTAGTGGGGAACCTTCGTCTCATCTATCGCCTGGGCTGGAGGCGGCGCGCTGCAAAGGGCGCCGACCAGAACCGCGAGCCAAGCCAGCATGGTCCATTTTCGCCTGTCCATAACTCTCCTCCTTTGGGATTAGATTCCTACTTCCCGTTCTGGGCCTGGTGCTTCTTCGCCAGAGCCTGCTTCCTTACCTCCGCCATCTTCTTTTCACGATCAAAACGTGCCTGCATTACCTTCCTGGCATTCTTCAGACCTTGGGGCTGCTTCGCTGCCACCGCTTTCCCCGCCGGAGCGGCGCCTGCAGTTGCGCAAACCGAAGCTGAAAGCAAGCAGGCTGCTGCCACTACAAATACGCGTCTCATAGTTGTTACCTCCTTCGCTCTTTGAGTGTTGGAACGACGCTTCCCCTGCAGATGTATTAGCTGAAGTTAATCGAAAGACCACTCTTGCATAAAAGAAGCTGCCACTGGTTCAGGACAGTATCCCGTGGGCGATCGCTGCTAGTTATGAAGATTCATTTTTGTGAAATACATTTCAGGGAACATGCCAACAGTCACATGAAGATGCTTTGTCTGTATTTCCAGCGACTTCAGTGACTGAGAACCAGGAATTGTTCTGTGAAGGGTGTCGCACCTTGTGGAAATCGGGAAGGAAAAAAAGCTGCACAGCCGCTGCAGAAGGGGCGGGAGGGGAATTTGAGATATATGCTACGTTGGATGATTTTTCGCACCCCTGGCAAAAGGGGAAAAGGGGAGAGCGCAGGCGAAAGAAAAGATGGTGACGGTGGTGTGATGGGTACGGAGGTAAGTCATAACGTAGGGCGCAAGGTGCGCCCTACGCAAACGTGGTGGCGGGAGGTACGTCTTCATTCTCCTGCCAGGCCTGGGTCATCGAAAAGAGACGCTCCACATCGTGTGCCGGCAGCGGATGCGCGAAAAGGTACCCCTGCGCCTCGTCGCACCCCTGCTCTTTCAGGTAGGCGAGCTCCTGCGCTGTCTCCACACCCTCGGCGAGTACGCGCAGCCCCAGGCTGTGCCCCATGGCGATGACGGCATCGACAATGACCCTGGAGTGACCCTTCTCCGAAATCGCCGTAATGAAGGACTTGTCCACCTTGAGGCGGTCCAGCGGGAAATTCATCAGGTAGCTGAGCGACGAGTAACCGGTGCCGAAATCGTCCACCGCCAGCAGCACCTGGAGCTCCTTCAGCCGCTCCATTGAAAGGGCGGTCTCCCGCGGGTCGGACATGAAGACGCTCTCGGTTATCTCCAGCTCCAGCAGAGAGGGCTCCAGCCCCGTTTCCCGCAGTATGCTCTCCACCTGGGTATGGAAGGAGGGATGCAGGAACTGAGTCCCGGAGACGTTGACCGCCATGCGCACCGGCTGATATCCCGCGTCCACCCAGGCGCGCCCTTGCCGGCACGCTTCCCTCAGCACCCACTCCCCGACTCCCCTCATCATCCCTGTCTGCTCGGCGACGGGAATGAATACCGCAGGCGGGATGTAGCCGCGCTCCGGCGTGAACCAGCGCAGCAGTGCCTCTACGCCATAGATGCGACCGGTGGCGAGGTCGACCTGCGGCTGGTAGTGGAGGGTGAACTGGTCGGTGAGAAGCGCCTTGCGCAGCAAGTCCTCCAGCGCCTTTCGCTCCTGGGCCTGCTCATTCATCTCGTCGGAGAAGAACTGGTACGCGTTGCGCCCTGTCTCCTTCGCGGCATACATGGCAAGATCCGCGTTGCGCAGCAGCGAGGTCGCGTCCGTCCCATCGGTGGGATAAAAGACGATCCCGATGCTCGAGGTGACGTACACCTCGTTCCCCTCCAGCTCGAACGGCACCTCAAAAAGTTCCATGATCTTTTTCGCCACCGTCTCGACACTGACGTCCCCGCCGGCGTTGTTGCACAAAAGGACGAACTCGTCCCCGCCGAGCCTGGCGAAGGTGTCGCTGCGGCGCACGAAGGAATTCATGCGCTGCGCCACCCCTTGCAGGAGGAGGTCGCCGCAGGCATGGCCGAGGGTGTCGTTTATGTCCTTGAAACGGTCGAGGTCGAAGAAAAGGAGAGCGAGCTTCGTCTTGTCCCGCTGGGCGCGGGCCATCCCCTGCCTCAGCCTGTCGCTGAACAGGAGGCGGTTCGGCAGCCCGGTCAGGGGGTCGTAGTACGCCAGTTGCTCTATCTCCTGCTCCGCCTGCTTCCGGGCACTGATGTCGTGCGCGATGCAGACGTGGTGACGGGAGGTGGCGGAAGTATTTTCCATAACCGACGCCGAAAAGGAAACAGGGAGCCCCTCCCCTTCCCTGGTGCGGCACGATATCTCCAGCTCCCGGATGATGCCGTCGCGATTCAATATCTCAAGGAGAGTCTCGCACTGCGACACGTCCTCGAGAACCTTTGAAAACCGCTGTCCCAGCAGTTCCTCCCTCTTGTAACGCAGCATGTGGCAGGTGGCGGGATTGACCCTCACGATGACCCCCTCGGCAGAGAGGACAAAGAGGGCGTCCGCCATCGAAGCGATGATGCGGTCGAGGTAGTTGCTGGTGGTGACGATGTCGTCCTTGGAGCGCTGCAGCTCGAGGACCATACCGTTGAAGGCGGACGAAAGGGTCCCTATCTCGTCTGAAGAATCAATATCGAGGTGCACCGACAGATCACCCTGCGAGACAAGCTCCACCCCCTTCTCCAGGCGCTTCAGCCTTCTGGCGATGGACGCCGAGATGACAGCGCCGCAGGCCAGGGCAAGGAGGAAGGTGACCGCCGAGAGCACAGGCATGAACAGAATGGCATATCGTATCCTATCGGCGAGCTCTGCGCCGCTGCCGTCCATCTCCCCCTTTTCGTGCTGCACGGCAGCGTCGACAGCAGCTAGAAAATCCATCTCCGCTGCCTCGAACCTCTCCTTCCCCTCGACATACGCCTCCGCGGAGGACTGTTTTTTGTTCTGCTGCAGGAAGTCGGAGCTCCCCTCCAGCAGGAGCACCGTTTTCTGCCGCAGCGCATTGTAGAGGCGGCTTTCCTGCTCGTCCTCCACCATGAGCTTTTCACACCTCAACAAAATCCCTTTTATCTGCGCCTTTGACGCAAGCAAGAGCTCGACTTCCTCTTCGTGCTGCGAGGCGGCCGCGACGTTGTTCAGGTACGCGAGTTCCACCGTGGAGGAGACGATGCGCAGTCCGTAGAAGCGCATGGACTCAAGGGCACCGGTAAGGGGGATGACATCCCCGGTGACATGGTCGTACGGCGCTTTTATGTCCCTGCTGGTCCGCATCGCGCAATACCCGACGACGCAGGTAAGAAGGGCAACGACGAAGTAACCGAGAAGAAGCTTGTGAAAAATTTTCATGATGTCTCAAAACTCCCAGGTGAGCTTTCCGTAAAAGGAGCGCCCCATCAGGTACACCGCCTGCGACGTCTCCGAGGAGAACTCCTCGTGCGCCCCTTCCACCAGGTTTTGCCCCACAGCAGTCAGTTCCACACCCGGCAGCACCCGCCAGGAGAGGCGCACGTCGAGCCCCACATACGACGGAATGGCCACCCCCCGCGAGTTGGGCAACGCCCTGCTTATCCCGTCGACATAGCGCCCCCAGAGGTCGAGGGAGAGGTCGCGTCCGAGGTCCGTCATGGAGCGGAGTGAGAACTGCTGTGCGGGGACGGTATCCTCCAGGTTCCCCGCGCCGCGCGGGTCATGGGAGCTCTCGGCCTGCAGGTTGATGAAGGTGTAGGCGCCCTTCACCTTCCAGCGCGGGACCGGGCGCCACTCCCCTGAAAGCTCGGCACCATAGCTCGTCACTCTCGTGCCGTTTGCCGCCGTCAGGAGGATGGTGTTGTACGGGTTGCGCTGCTGCGGCGCCATTGCGGGGATGAAACCCCTCTCGCGGTCCCCCACGTCGTGATACCGGTTGTAGAAGGTGGCGAGGTCGAGGGAGAAGGTCTGTGCGAGTTCCGCCCGGTACCCCGCCTCGTAGGCCACCACACCCTCCGCGCCAAAGGAGGGGGAGCCGACCACCGAAAGGAGGGTGGGACTGCTTCCCGGACCGGTTGCGGGAGTGACCGACGCATTGTTGTACAGCGTGGTGTCCGCCCGCGAAGGGGTGCGCACCGCGCGTGACACGGCCCCCCACACGGTGTGCCGATCGTCCGGCGTCCACAGGATGCGCCCGCTCGGCTGCACCTCGATACCGGAGTAGTCGTTGTGTTCCAGCTTCGTCCCCACGATGAGGTGCAGGCGCTCCGGGTAGAGCGTGATGTCGTCCTGCAGGAAGACGCTGTACAGGCTGTCGCCGCGGCTTGCCGGCGAAAGCTTCAGCCCTGCTTCCTTGTTGCTGAAGCGGTCGTGGTTGAAGCGGTACCCCGCCCCCCAGATGATCTCCTGGGCAGACCCCAGCGGGAAGCGGTGCTGAAGTTCCAGGTCGATCGTGTCGTGCTTCTCGTCCAGCACCGCCATATAGCGCGCGGTATGGTCGTAATAGAGCTGCGCGTAGATATCGGAGGCGTCGGAAAAGGTCCGCTGGAAGCGCCCGAGAAGGTTCGACCCCACGAAGGAGATTCCCGGGGTCACCGTGGTGGAGCCGATGGGGTTGAGCGAGATAAGGGTCTCGGTGTCGTCGATTCTGCCGCCATGCAGGTCCCCCTGCAGCGTGACCGTATCTCTGCCGTTTAAGGAGCTGTCGTAGCGGAACCCTCCCCTCGCCGTCTCCCAGGCATCCTCCCCTCCCACACCGCTTCCCTTCACCTCGCTCTCCCCGCGGTTCTGGTACTTCGCGTAGATCCTCAGGGCACCGTCATCGCCGAGCGTCGTGCCGTAGCGCGCCCCGGCGAAGGCCTTTTCGTAGTTCCCCCCTCCGGCGCTCAGGAGCGTGCCGGTGGTGTCGTGGGCGCTCCTGGTGATGATGTTGATGACGCCGTTTACCGCGTTGGCACCCCAGATAGTGGCGCCCGGGCCGCGGATGACCTCGATGCGGTCGATATCCTCCAGGAGAGTGTCCTGCATCTCCCAGTTAACCCCGGCAAAGAACGGGGTATAGACGCTGCGCCCGTCGATGAGGACGAGGAGCTTGTTGGCAAAAAGCCCGTTGAAGCCGCGGCTGGTGACTGCCCAGCTGTTGGAATTTATGCGCGCCACCTCGAGCCCCGGGACCATGCGCAGCGCCTCCGGAATGGAGGTGGCGCCGGAACGCCGCAGGTCCTCGCTGGTGATGACGAAGATCGCCGCGGCGGAGTTCGCCACCGACTGCTCCTTCTTCGATACCGAGGTCACCCGCACGTGCATGAGGTCCTCGAGGGTGAGCCCCATGAGGTCCCGCCCCCCCTCCCCTTCCTCCCCGGATACGCCCCCCCTGTGCCGTGCCGACAAGGGCGACGAGCGCCACGAGGATGAAGCAGAGGGAAAGGGCGCGCCTTCCGCTGCATCGTCGTCTCCATCTCGCGGAGGCCGCCCCCCTTGAAACTGGCTGATCCGGGTATGACGGGGAGCCAGCGGCAGGAAGGTCCCCCCTCCCTTGACGGGAGGGGGACAGGGGGTGGGTGAAGCTGCCGCCAGGCTGAACTAGTGGCACCTTCCCCCCCACCCTGGCCCTCCCCCGCAAGGGGGGAGGGGAGGATCCTATGGACTGTTCATCGATTTTCCCGATCACCTTCAGAACTCCCACTGCAACTTACCGTAGAAACTGCGCCCGAGCGCCGCCGGCTGCGTGCTTATGTACTGCGACACGAACTCCATCTGCCGGTCGTGGAGGAGGTTTTGCCCCACCAGGACCAGATGGAGATCCTTGCGGAGCTGCCAGTCGAGGCGGGCGTCGAGCGTCAGGTAGCTGGCGATCCCGAAGGCAGGGAGTGCGTCCACGTAGCGCAGCCAGAGGTCCCCCTCGACGTTCTTGCCGAGGTCCATCGCTGAGCGCAGAGAGACCTGGTGCTGCGGGTTCTCCTTCTTCAGATCCGCCGCGAGGATGGCGGGATCCGTTTCCTGGCTCAGGACTCGCAGAAAGGTGTAGGCCAGCCGCAGGCGCCACCAGGGGAGCGCCTTCAGATCTCCCGCGAGCTCCCCCCCCCAGGTCTTCGCCGCGCTGCGGCTCTGGAGCTGTGCCGGTATCGTGAGGGCGGGGGCCGGCGCAAAGGAGAAGATCGGCGCATCAGCACGCAGCAGGATCAGATCCCGGTACACGTTGTAAAAGAGTGCGGTGTCAACGGTGAGGCGCGGCACCGGCTCCACGCGGTAGCCGAGCTCGTAGGCGATCAGCTTCTCCGCCTTCAGGGTGTCGGAGCCGATCATGTGCACGTGCGTCGGCACAGGTTCAGGGAAAGGGGGGATGCTGGTGGGGGGAGCCGCGATGGAGAGGGACTCGGAGTCCTCCCCGAGAGAGGGGGTCCTGGCCGCGCGCGACACCGAAAGCCATACGGACTGTTTTTCCGCAGGGGTCCACAGCAGTCGCGCGCTTGGCTGCACCTCGAGCCCCGTGTAGTCGTTGTGCTCGAACTTGGAGCCGACGATGAGGTGCAACCTCTCCGGCACCAGCATGAAGGTCCCCTGCAGGAAGGCGCTGAAGAGGTTATTTTGCTCCCGCTCCTTCAGGGTGAAGTCCTGCAGCGGGAAGCGGAGCCGGTCGCGGATGAAGCGGTATCCGGCCCCCCAGAGGATTTCGTGCTCGGAACCGAAGCGGAAGCGGTTCTGGAAGTCCACGTCCACCGTGTCGATTGACGCATCGACGACCGCATAGCGCATGTCGGTCCGGTCGTAATAGAGCTGCACCCCCATGTCGGCGCTCTCGGAGAAGGTCCTTTTCCACCGCGCGATGAGGTTGCCGCCGGAGACCGGGGTAGTGTAGTTCAGGGTGTCGCCGAACCCGGGGATGTTCAGGTACGTCTCGTTCAGCCTCTGGTCGTAGTAGTCCCCCTGGAGGGTAAAGGTGTCTTTCTCCGCAGGGGCGGCATCGAGGCGGAACCCCCCTCTCAGTGCGTGCCAGCCGTTGTGTCCCTCGCGCCCCGTCTGCGGGTCCTCGAGCCCCTCCCGGTCGAAGTACTTCAGGTACACCCGGTAGTTACCCTTCTCCCCGAGCTGCTTCCCGTAGCGTGCGCTGGCAAAGGCGCGCTCCTGTGTCCCCCCCCCTGCCGTGACGAGCCCCCCGACGGTATCCTCGGCTTCCTTCGTTATGATATTGATGATGCCGTTGACTGCATTCGCCCCCCACATCGTCGCACCCGGACCGCGGACGACCTCGATGCGGGCGATGTCCTCCATGAGGGTGTCCTGCGAGTCCCACAGCACACCCGAAAAGAGAGGGGTGTACACAGATCGCCCGTCCATGAGGACGAGCATCTTGCTGGCGAAGCGGCCGTTGAACCCGCGGCTCGACACCGCCCAC
This sequence comes from Geomonas sp. RF6, assembly GCF_021044625.1. Lineage (NCBI taxonomy): Bacteria > Pseudomonadati > Thermodesulfobacteriota > Desulfuromonadia > Geobacterales > Geobacteraceae > Geomonas > Geomonas sp. RF6. Next base: position 25,987 of record NZ_CP087999.1, read on the forward strand.
TTGTTGCCGTCGATGCGCGCGACCTCGAGCCCCGGCACCATGCGCAGGGCGTCCGGAATGTTGGTGACGCCGGAGCGGCGGATGTCTTCTTGTGTGATGACAAAGACCGCCGCGGCGGAATCATAGATCTTTTGCGCCTTCCTCCCCACCGAGGTCACCGTGAGGTCCATGAGGTCCTCCAGCTTCAGGGAGGTGAGGTCGAGCGGCTGTGAACCCTGGTCGGTATCGGCGGCATGCGCTCCGAACGGCAGGGCCACGCAGGCGAGCAGGGTGAAAAGAAGGGGGAGGAATGTGCGGGTAACTCTCTTTTTGTTCTGTTTCATGGAAAGGCTCGTCTCGTCTTGATTATCTGCTTGGGGGGGGACCCCCGGTATGTTTATAAGCTCGCGGCGCGGCTGGTGGGCAGAAGAGGAAGGATGGCAGCAGCGGAACGAGTGAAAGGTTTTTCAATCTGCCGGGGAACCAGCGGTTACTGTTGCCTCAAGGCAGTGGGCGAAGCCTTACGTTCCTCCCTTTGCGAAGTTCATCCCGGAATTTTGGGGAGCGTGGCCACGAAGCACTGCAGAAGGCCTAACGTTCCCCCCTTTGCGAAGGGGGGGCAGGGGGGATTTGATCTTTTCGGCATCTGAATCTCCCCGAGAACCGCAGCGCTGCGTCCACTACCTCGTCAGAAAGGAGTGCTGCGGCAGCATAGAACGACATAGGGCCCGCCGGTTTCTGGAGGGTTGAACGTCGTATGGCCAGACCACCCCAAATCCCCCCTGTCCCCCAAAGGGGGGAACGCGAGGTCTCCTCCTGCGCTTCGTGGCTCCTCGTTCCCAGGAATTCGCGGATGAGCCTTTGCAGAGGGGGGAACCAATAGCCTCGCATACTCCTTTACAGCGCTGAACTCAGCTTCCCGGGACTCTCGTTATCAACCTTTTTAGGCAATGCCTGCGGCGGCCCGGAAGAGGGCGAAGGCGTCGATGAGCTGCCGGTACAGACCCGGGAGCTCCGGGAGGACCCCTTTTCTCGCCAGGTGCTCCATCCTCCCGGCGACCTCGGCGATGGAGGGGGCGGAGACATTGGCGGCGGACCCGGCGATGGTGTGGGCGCGGAAGCAAACCACTGCGGCGTCCCCAGCCGCGATGGCAGCTTCTAGAGGAGCCAGTTGCTCCATCGCCCCATCCAGAAACATCTGCAGGAGGGTGTCAGCGTAATCTTCAGCACCCTCCAGGCGGCAGAGGAACTCGGCCCGGTTAAACGCCTGCGACAGGTCCGGAGCTGCGCCATCCGCCGCTCCCCCCTGCGCCGCCACTTTCAGAATGACCTCCGATACATCCCCTTCCCGCACGGGCTTGGAGATGTAGCTGTCCATTCCCGCCTCGCGGCACATGGCGACATCCTCCCTCATGGCGTTGGCGGTCATGGCGCAGATATGCACCGGCCGCCCCCCCTGCTCCTCCCTGCGGATCTCCCTGGCTGCCGCAAGGCCGTCCATGACCGGCATCTGCACGTCCATGAAGATGAGGTCGTAGCCGCCGTGCTGCCACTTTTCCACCGCCTCCTTTCCGTCGACGGCGAACTCCACCGCGTGACGCCCGCTCTTTTCGACGAGCTTCGAGGTGATGAGCCGGTTTAGCGGGACGTCGTCCACCACAAGGATCCGCAAGTCTCTGACAGCCTTCGCCACGGTTGTCTCTCCCGACTTTGTGGCGGGGATCGCTCCCTTCTGCGCCAGGGGGAGCGGGATGGCGAAGGAGAAGACGCTCCCCTCCCCTACCCGGCTCTCTACCGAGATCTCTCCCCCCATGAGCTCCACGAGGCTCTTGCTGATGGTAAGGCCGAGACCGGTTCCGCCGTACAGCCTGGTGGTAGAGCTGTCGGCCTGAGAGAAGGACTCGAAGATCCGCCCGACCGCCTCCGGGGGAATCCCGATTCCCGTGTCGGAGACCGAGAGACGTACCGTCACCGTATCCGCGTTCCGGCTTTGCACCTCGCATCGGACGGAGACGGTCCCGCGCTCGGTGAACTTGAGAGCATTCCCCACCAGGTTTGACAGGACCTGCCCGATGCGCACCTGGTCACCGACCACCCACTGGGGGAGGTCGAGCCCCGCCTGCAGCGTCACCGGTACCCCGCTCTGGCGCCCACGCAGCACGAAGGTCGCAAGGGATCGATCGAGGAGATCGTTCAGATCGAAGGGAACCGCCTCAAGGGTGACCTTTCCGGCCTCGATCTTCGAGATATCGAGGATCTCGTTGATGATGGTGAGGAGGTTTTCCGCGGAGCCGGAGAGCGCCTTCACGAAGTAGCGCTGCTCGTCGTCCAGCGGAGTGTCCATCATGAGGCGCGCCACCCCCATGATCCCGTTCATTGGGGTGCGTATCTCGTGGCTCATGTTGGCGAGGAAGACGCTCTTTGCGGCGGTCGCTTCCTCGGCGCGTAGGAGCGCCGCCTCCAGCTCCGTGGTGCGCTGCTGCACCTTCAGCTCCAAGCCGTGGGAATGCTCCCGGAGCATCTCGTAGAGCTCCGAGTTTTCCACCGCATAAGCCGTGGTGATGAGGACGCTGCTCAGGGCGTTCAGGGTCCAGACCTCGGCGCGCAGGTGGCTTCCGGGAAGGATTCCCACGAAGATGCCGCGGATGCGCGCATTGGTTGCGACAACGTGCAGGACGAGGGTGTCCCTTCCCGAAACGGTGGGGACGACGACGGGGTGGTTCTGGTTCAGCGCCCAGGCGAAGGTGCCGTCGGCGATCTTCGCGTCGACCTCCTCCCCGATGGCGCCCCCGGCTGCCTCAGGCTCGCAGACGGTGAGGGTGAAGAAGGCGTCCTCCCCGGTGCCGTAGACCGCCATGGCATCGAAGGGGACGAGCCTCCTCATCTGCCCGAACATCGCCCTCAGCACCCAGGTCGGATCGCTGTCGCGGTAGATGTCGCTTTGGAGCTCGCTGCAGGCGGTGAGGACATCGAGCGTTCGCGCATAGTTCAGGTTCGTCTCCTCCAGGAAGCTCACCCTCTCCAGGAGCCGCTGGATTTCCCTCTCCGCCTCACTCATGGGATTCGCTCCCCACAAGGACCGAAATCGTCTGGTCGTACATCCCGTCGACCTGCTTCACCAGCGACGGAAGGAAAAAGGGGGAGATCTTCAGCCCCTCCCACACCGTCGCATCGAGCTCGGGAACGAATATTTCGCCGCTGCTGCCGAGCTCGAGGGCATGGGCGATGATGTCGGCGAAGTGGAGAATGGAGGCTTCCCGGGGGTACTGCCCCGCACTGCGGCAGGAGTGATGGCACGCCACCGGCTCCGCCACACCCGGCGGGATCTTCCAGTGCCGCAGGAGCGCCCCGGCCACATCGGCATGGGTGAAGGAAAGAAGCTCCGTCTCCGCCTTGTGCAGCAGAGTCCCCGTCGCCCTGCACCTCTCCAGGAGCTCCAGGGCGAGCTCCGGGATGCGGACGTACATGACCAGGCGGCCGATGTCGTGGAGTATCCCCGCCACGAAGAAGCGCTCAAGGTTCGCCTCCCTCTGCGTGGTGGCAAGGATGCGCGCGGCGAGACCGGTGGCGATGGAGTGGCGCCAAAACTGCTCCATGTTCACCAGATCCTCGGGGATGCCGGTGAAGACGTCCATCACAGAGAGAGCGAGGGCGAGGTCGCGCACCTGCTGCACGCCGATGATGGTGACCGCCTTCGTTATGGTGTCGATCCTGGAGAAGTAGCCAAAGAGGGGGCTGTTGGCGAGCTTCAGGATGCGCGCGGTCAGCCCCTGGTCTTCCGAGATGACCTTTGCCACGTCTCCGATGGAGCTGCGGGGGTGGTCCATGACCTCGGAGAGCTGCGAATAGAACATCGGGAGGGAGTGGATGGTGGAGATGTCCTGTACGATGATTTCGGCGGAGAGATGCTTGTCAGGACGCACGGGCAGCCCTCCTCAGGACGCAGATGCGCATCAGCTCCTTCACCGCCGGGTGCTCCGGGTCGTTGTGCAGGAAAAGGCGCTCCACCTCCTCCCGCGCGGCATGAAGGACCTCTGGGGGAAAGTCCTCGCCCCCCTGAGGCACAGGTACCTCACCGTCGCCATCGGCGTCGCATGCCACCTCGGCCTCCAGCACCCCCCACATGCGCAGGATGGAGAAGTGCTTTTCAGTGAGTGTGCAACCGGCGGGGAGGAGCATCCTGCCGCTGCGGTCGCAGACGTTCTGGCTCACCACCATTCCCGGTACCAGGTTGTCGATATGCACCAGTGCCACCAATCCTCCTATTCCAGCATAAAGCGGGGGTTTGAGATGGTGACAGTATCGACAGATTAGGATGATGCCTTTAGCGGTATTATTAAAGACGACGGGGTCTGGCAGGAGTCGGAGGCGGCGTGGGGCGGGTTGGCGTGGCGGCAGGGCTCAGGACCGTCACGGCCGTTTGCCCTGTGGCACTATTTCCACCTTGACCGAATGGTGCAGAAAAATATAAACCTGCTCTCCAGCAGCTGTCAGGTTAACACTTCGAGCGTACCGGCTGCGTTACACCATCCCGGAGTTTCTATTTTATGTCCCAGCCCCGCATCTCCGTCCTCATGCCGGTTCGCAACGAGGAGCGCTACCTCGAGCAGGCGCTCGATTCCCTCTTTCGTCAGACCCTCTCCGATTGGGAGCTTGTCGCCGTTGACGACGGCTCCACCGACGCGACCCCCGCCATCCTCGCCCAGGCGGCAAGAGGGGACGAGCGGGTGAAGGTCGTGCGCCTCCAGGGGGACGGGCTCGTTCCTGCGCTGAACGCCGGGCTCGAGGCGTGCCGCGCACCGCTCCTCGCCCGCATGGATGGCGACGACATATGCCACCCCCGTCGGTTCGAAAGGCAGGCGGCGTACCTGGAGCTGCACCACGGGGTCGGACTCGTCGCCTCCAACTTCCGGCACTTCCCGAGGCCGACACTTCAGCGCGGCATGATCGGCTACGAGAAGTGGCAAAACTCCCTCTCCGATCATGCGCTGATTTGTCGGGACCTCTTCGTCGAATCCCCCTTTGTCCATCCAAGTGTGATGACGCGTCGTGAAGTCGTGGAGGAAGTCGGCGGCTACCGAGACGCCGGGTGGGCGGAGGATTACGACCTGTGGCTGAGGATGGCGGCCGCCGGGGTTCGGTTCGGGCGCCTCCCCGAGACGCTCTTTTTCTGGCGCGATCACCCGGAGCGGGAGACGCGAACGAGCGGAGCGTATGCCGCCGAAGCCATGCGCCGTTGCAAGCTGCACCACCTGCGCCGCGGCTTCCTGCAAGGGGTCACGGAGGTAGTGATGGCGGGCGCGGGGCGGGAAGCGCGGGCGTGGCAACGTCTGCTGGCGGCCGAGGGAGTGAAAGTGTGCCACTGGCTGGACGTGGACCCACGAAAGATCGGCCGGATCCTGCACGGCGCACCGGTCTCTCATTCCATGGATGCGGATGTCGCGGGAAGAAAAATGGTAGTCGCGATCGGCGTGCGCGACGGGCGGGAGGAATTCCGCAAGACCGCGCAAATGCGCCGGTGGCGGGAAGGTATCGATTACACCTGCGTCGCGTAGGACGGAGTGAGCAGGAGCTGTCACCGTAATCTATGGCGGCTGCGCCGCCACCGCAGGGAGGGATGCCTACGCTCCAGCGCGACGGCCACCTTTCGGTGCAGACGGCGCACGTCCCCCGCAAGGTCCGGATGGGGTTCAGCCTCGGGTGTCCATGTAGGCCGGGATAAGCCGTCAGGCGTTCCCGGCAGTCCACCACCGACGCAGCCGCCGCCAGCGCATGCCGGAAACGCTACCGCTTATTCCGCCTTGCGAGTGTCGGCGACGGCGGCCTTTCGGTGCAGACGGCACCACGTCCCCTCCCTTTCAAGGGGAGGGACAGGGTGGGGATCGGGTTCGGCGGGCATTGGAGAACGACGCCACCGTTGCCGCCTCATCAAGATACCTATGGCGGCTGCGCCGCCACCGCAGGCAGGGATGCCTACGCTCCAGCGCGACGGCCACCTTTCGGTGCAGACGGCACCACGTCCCCTCCGCAAGGTGCGGACATGGTCGAGCCTCAGGTGTCCATGTAGGCCGGGATAAGCCGCCAGGCGTTCCCGGCGGTCCACCACCCACGCAGCCGCCACCAGCGCATGCCGGAAACGCTACCGCTTATTCCGGCCTACAAATACAACCCGTCACAAAATCCTTCACCTTCACCTCCCTCATTTTTGACCTGAGTCAAAGACTCTCCTTCAAACCACCGTTATCATCCTGACTGCCTAACCTGCACGTCTCGCTACGCCCCCGGTTTCATTCCCTTTTTCAGCACCGACAGGCGATCCAAGAGGCAATCCCGAGCTACGGCTCGTGCGGGGAAGTGCGCCCCTTTTTCTGCTGCAAGGAGTCCACATGCATCTCCCGACAATCAAACACCCCTGGAAGGCACTCGCCCTTGCTCTTCTCGTTGCCACCGCGGCTGCGCTCTTTGTCGCCATCGGCCCGCCGCAGCTCCTCGCAAAATCGGAGTCCCCCGATTTCTGCGCCAGCTGCCACGTGATGGAGGAGGAGCACACCGCCTGGAGGCATGCCGGGGCTCATCGTCGCCTGCGCTGCGTCGACTGTCACCTTCCCGGCGGCAATCCGGTCGAGCACTACATCTGGAAATCAATTGACGGCATGAAGGATGTGGTGAGTTTCCACTCCGGCAGGGTGCCGGAGAGAATTACCCTCTCCGAGCACGGCACGGAGGTGGTGCAGAAAAACTGCATCCGCTGCCACCAGCAGACGATCTCACGGATGGACACCACAAGACGCTGCTGGGGATGCCACAGACAGTTGAGCCACCGTCTCACCGGCAGCCGAGGCACGAGGTTGTAAATTTCGATCCGACGCCCGCGAGCCAGCTGGCGCCAGGCAGGAACAGCAAATACCGATGAAACTGGAGAGAAGATGATGAAGCATCGAATGATGAAAGGGTTTGCAGCCGTCGCTCTCGCAGCGCTCGCGACAGTCGGCGCGGGATGTGCGCCGAAGAAGGCGGAGCCGGTGCGCACCAGCGAGATCCCCGCGGGAACCGTTGAGCCCGCGGAGTGGGGGAAAGTCTATCCGGCTGAGTACGAGCTGTGGAAGAAGACTGCAGAGGGGACCCCCGCGGGGAAGAGCAAGTACAAGAAGGGCTCGGACGAGGGTGGGCATCGCCCGGACAAGCTCGACGAGTTTCCCTTCCTGGCGCTGCTGTACAACGGATGGGCGATGGGTTCGGAGTACAGCGAGCCGCGCGGCCATGTGCACATGCTGAAGGACCAGCAGGAGGTCGATCCGGGGCGCTACAAGGCAGGGGGCACCTGCCTCACCTGCAAGACTCCTTACGCGCCGAAGCTGCAAAAGGAGCTTGGCGGCTCCTACTTCAAAGATCCGTACGCACAGGTTCTCTCCAAGATCCCCAAGGAGCATCAGCTTCTCGGCGTGACCTGCATCGACTGTCACAACGAAAAGGACCTGAACCTGAAGCTCTCCCGCGGCTTCACCCTCGGGAAGGCGCTGGCCATGCTCGGCAAAGATGAAGCGAGCCTCACCCAGCAGGACAAGCGCAGCCTCGTCTGCGCCCAGTGCCACGTGACCTACTCGATCCCCAAAGACGGGGAGATGAAGTCCACGGATCTCTACTTCCCCTGGCAGGGGAGCAACTACGGGAAGATCACCATCGAGAAGATCATCAAGCAGCTCAGGAGCAATCCGGCCTACGGCGAGTGGACCCAAAGCGTGACCGGGTTCAAGCTCGGCTTCATCCGGCACCCGGAATTCGAGCTCTTCTCCAACAACAGCGTGCACTGGCAGGCCGCGGTCGCCTGCTCCGACTGCCACATGCCGTACACGAAGGTGGGGACGCAGAAGGTGTCGGACCACCGTGTCATGAGCCCGCTGAAAAATGATCTGAAGGCGTGCCAGCAGTGCCACGCGGAGACCCCGGAATGGCTGCGCGGGCAGGTCATCGCCATCCAGGATCGCACCATGTCGAGCTTCATCCGTTCCGGTTATGCCACCGCCACCGTCGCGAAGCTCTTTGAGATGGCTAACAAGGCGAAGGCCGCAGGGAAAACAATCGACGAGGCGCTCTATGCACAGGCGAAGGATCACTACGAGGAGGCTTTCTACCGGGTTGTCTTCATCGGCGCCGAAAACTCCAGCGGGTTCCACAACCCGAGCGAGGCGCTGCGCATCCTCACCGACGCCGCAGGCCACTCCGGGAAGGCAGAGGCACTGCTGAGGCAGGCGCTGACGAAGGCGGGCGTCGAGGTGCCGATCAAGGTAGACCTGGAACTGGCGAAGTATCTCAACAACCGCGGCGCCAAAAAGCTCATGTTCCGCCCGCAGGACGAGATCAAGGATCCCCTCGCGGAGAAATAGGTCGACGCACCTTCCGCACACTCTTTTCTTTGCCGACTGGCCCCACCCTCCCGCAGGGTGGGGCTTTTTTTGTTCATCCGGGGATTACAGGGGACCGTAGCGGTACATTGCCACGAAGCACTGCAGAAGGCCCAACGTTCCCCCCTTTGCGAAGGTTCATCCGGGAATTCCAGGGGAGCGTGGGTCCATTGCCACGAAGCACTGCAGAAGGCCCAACGTTTCCCCCTTCGCAAAGGATCTTCCGGGAATTCTGGGGAACGCGCTACAAAGAATACGGGTGCCCCCACGCTGGAGCGTAGGCATCTTGCCTGCGATGGCGGCGCAGCCGCCACAGACCGCGCGGCTGGCGCCGCGGTACAGGCTGGAAAGCCTGTGCTCCAGCGCGGCGCCACTAGTGTCCCCTCACGTCAACGGAAGCGACCGGGCTGAATTCTCGGAATTCCCGGATGAGCCTTCGCAAAGGGGGGACGCGAGGCCTCGTGCGGCGCTTCAGCGAAACAGACCGTTCTCCGCAATCGCGGACGAGCCTTTTTGGGAATGGACCGCCGGGAACGCCTCCGGCTTATCCCGGCCTACATGGAGGCTGCGAGGAATCGAGGCAAGCGGAGCGTGTCCGGCATAAGCTGAATGTGCACTATCCGCATTAGGATACGCCAAAAATTCGCTTGACTGCATCCGCATAGGCGGATACATTAGCAGCATGAAAAAACACGCTTCCCTCTTCAAGGCCCTTTCCGATGAAACCCGCCTCCGCATCCTGGCGCTCCTGCTATCCGAAGGAGAGCTCTGCGTCTGCGACATAATTGCAGCACTGAACTTGCCGCAGTCGACGGTCTCGCGACACCTTGCTCACCTGCGGAACACGGAGCTGGTCAACGACCGGCGCTGCGGATTGTGGATTTACTACTCCATCAATGAAGAGAACGAGTCGAAACAGGAGCTGGTTTCCCTTCTGAAAAAGCAGCTTGTTGACACGGACGTTGCCGCTGCCGATCGGGAAATTCTTGCTGCTCGAGCTGCACAGAACCGCTGCGCGTAGCCACCTGCACACGACTCGACATGCTGCACATGCTGGAACTAACGGGCCCATGCCCATAAAAACACGTCACGGAGGCTACAGATGTCATCAGGCATTTCTAGCAGGTTGTCCTTTCTCGATCGCTGGCTCACCGTGTGGATTTTTGCCGCGATGGCCTTTGGTATCGGCCTCGGGTACTTCGTCCCCGGCGTCGAGTCCTTCATCAACCGGTTCCAGGTGGGCACGACGAACATCCCCATCGCGGTCGGCCTGATCCTCATGATGTACCCTCCGTTCGCGAAGGTGAAGTACGAGGAGATGCCGGAGGTATTCAAGAACAAGAGGGTGCTCGGCCTCTCCCTCGTGCAGAACTGGGTCATCGGTCCGGTGCTGATGTTCGCCCTTGCCATCTTTCTCCTCCCCGACAAGCCCGAGTACATGGTCGGTCTCATCATGATCGGCCTGGCGCGCTGCATCGCCATGGTGATTGTCTGGAACGAGCTGGCGAAGGGAAACACGGAGTACGCCGCCGGGCTCGTCGCCTTCAACAGCGTCTTCCAGGTCCTCTTCTACAGCGTTTATGCCTGGTTCTTCATCACGGTCCTCCCCCCCCTCTTCGGGCTCAGCGGAAGCATCGTGGAAGTCAGCATCAGGCAGATCGCCGAGAGCGTCTTCATCTACCTCGGCATTCCCTGCATCGCTGGCGCCATCACCAGGCTAATCGGGGTGAAGGCTATGGGTGTGGAGCGTTATCACCGGGAAGTTGTGCCCCGCATTGGTCCGATAACTCTCATCGCTTTGCTCTTCACCATCGTCGTCATGTTCAGCCTCAAGGGGAACCTGATCGTGCAGTTGCCGATGGACGTGCTGCGCATCGCACTGCCGATGCTCATCTACTTCGTGGTCATGTTCCTCGTCTCCTTCTGGATGGGAAGCAAGCTCGGAGCTGACTACAGCAAGACGACGACCCTTGCCTTTACTGCAGCCAGCAACAACTTCGAGCTCGCCATAGCGGTAGCCGTCGCGGTCTTCGGGCTGAACTCGGGAGCGGCGTTTGCCGCGGTTATCGGGCCCCTCGTTGAGGTTCCGGTCATGATCGCCCTGGTGAACGTGGCATTTGCGCTGCGCACCCGCCTGTTTTCCCGCGAGCCAAACTCTGTGCCTGTAGGGAGATGATCAATGGGATGCTGTGACGGTGGTAAAGACGACGGCAAAAAAACCGCACTCTGCGATGCGCCTCCTAAGGAAGTAACAGAAGCGGCTCCCTGTTGAGGCCCCAAAACCTCCGCCGGTGGCGGAGTCATCGATGAAAAGGTTCCGGGATTCATCTGCTGGATGGAGACAGCTGCCGGGCGTGTACCGCGCATCTCTTCAACGCTTGCCTTTACGGATCGGGTTGGTTCGTGGAAAGCGCGCTGGGGCATCAACAGGATGAACTTCATCGTTCCCCCCGGTCTCTACGCCGTGGGCACCCCGACAGCTGAAGCCCCGGTGGTCGTTACCGCCAACTACAAGATGAGCTACGACCTGGTGCGGCAGGCTCTGAGCGGACGCGACATCTGGTTGCTCGTATTGGAGACCTTTGGCGTCAACGTGTGGTGTGCGGCCGGCAAGGGCACCTTCGGTACCGAGGAGCTCCTTTACCGGATGCGGGAGACCCGTCTTCCAGAGGTGGTATCTCACCGGCGGCTATTGCTCCCGATCCTCGGGGCTCCAGGCGTTGCAGGACACGAAGTGACGAAAAAGTCGGGTTTCACAGTGACCTACGCCGCCATCAGGGCGGAGGACCTGCCGGCTTTCCTCGACAGGGGAATGGTGACCACCGATGAAATGCGGCACCTCACCTTTACCCTGTACGAGAGAATGGTGCTCGTTCCGGTGGAGTTGGTGCTGGTGATGAAGTCGCTGCTGGTGACGGGGATCGCCATATTCCTGTTATTCGCTGTCGCAAGTGGTCTCGGAGCCGGTCTGGCAGCGCTCATTGCCTATGCCGGCGCAGTTATTACAGGAACTGCCCTGACCCCTCTCCTGCTGCCGGCGCTGCCGACAAGGAGCTTTCTGGTGAAGGGAGCGGTCGCAGGAGTGCTGTGGAGCTGGCTCTTCTATGCCGTAGCAGGAGGATCGTCACTGGGTCCCGCTGCAACGGCCGCCCTCTTCCTCGGGGTACCTGCGGTGAGCGCTTTCTACGCCTTGAATTTTACCGGCTGCACCAACTATACGTCTCTCTCTGGGGTGAACCGGGAGATGCGCATGGGGATGCCGGTCATGGGATGTGCCATCGTCGCGAGTACCGTACTTCTGCTGGTAAGCAGGTTCGGTTAAGGAGGCAAAAGGGGTGAAAGGGTTCAGATATCTTGATGGCGTAGCGACGGTGCGGCTAGATCCCTCGGCCTGCGTAGGATGCACCAGGTGCGTCGAGGTGTGCCCGCACCAGGTCTTTGCCGTGAGTGACCGAAAGGCTCACATCGTCGACAAGGATGCCTGCATGGAATGCGGAGCGTGCGCAAAAAATTGTCCCACTGCGGCCATCGAGGTAGAGGCGGGAGTCGGCTGTGCCACTTGGGTGATTGACCGATGGTTCGGCGGGAAAAAGTTCGGCGGCACCGGCAGTTGCTGTGGGTAGTTTCGGTCGTATGGAGAAGAAATGAGCAGAGTCAACGTGTTGTTCGTCTGTATTCACAATAGTGCCCGCAGCCAGATGGCAGAAGCTTTCGTGAACCATCTTGCTGGTGATCGGTTTCTGGCTGACAGTGCCGGCCTCGAGCCCGGTGTGCTGAATCCGTGCGTGGTTGAGGTAATGGCGGAAGTGGGGATCGACATCTCCCAAAAGCGGACCAAGTCCGTCGATGAGGTGCAGAAATCGGGAGCTTCGTTTGACTATGTCATCACCGTTTGCGACGAGGCAAGTGCGGAGCGATGTCCCGTTTTCCCGGGGGGCACCAAAAGGCTCGCCTGGAGCTTTCCCGATCCCTCCGCCCTGCAGGGGAGCCATGAGGCAAAGCTTGAGGCGACGAGGGAGATTCGCGATGCCATAAAGGCCCGCGTTGAAAAGTTCGTGGCTGAAGGCCCCACTGGGAACGATTGATCAAGGGAAGTAATTGCTGCCACTACTCAAAAAAGGAGGGATCACCAATGGCTTTGGACCGGAAGACTGTGGAACTTGTAGCGATCGGAGCCTCCGTAGGCGCCGGATGCAGCGAATGACTGGACCACCACCTGAAAGCCGCCCGTGAGGCTGGCGCAAATGCAGAGGAGCTCAGTGGTGCCATCACCATGGCACAGAAGGTTCGTCAGGTACAGGTGCAGAAGGCGGAGAAATTCTCCAGAGAGGTCTGCAAAGTTCTTGCAGAGGTGACCGGGTATAACGGTTAATACAATGACATCCCAAGGAGCAGGTATGGACGACCGGAACTCTAAACAGAAGAAGAGCCCACAGGAGATCCTCCGCGGCATCATCGACCTGTGTGCCGACTGCGACACCTGCAGCACCCTCCTCGAAGAGGAATGCGTCTTCTTCCCCGAACTCTACAGGCTTTGGAACAATGAAAAGGAAACGGGAAGACCGATCTCCGATGAGGAACTGCGGCACCTCGTCGATCTGTGCACCTTCTGCGGGCTGTGCCCCTGCCCGCGGATTCCGGCCGACGTGATGGAGGCGAAGAGCGGCTATGTCGCCAAGGAAGGGCTGCCGACGTCGACGAAGCTCCTGATCGACGTGCCACGGATGGCGAAGGTGTGCGGGACGATTCCATGGCTCTACAATGCGCTGCGCAAAAACAAGACGGTGGCACCCCTCCTCCGGAAGATCACTGACATGCATCCTGACAGAGAACTTCCGGCTCTTCCCGATCAGAGCTTCTTCCAGTGGGCGGAGAAGAAGGGCCTTTCCAGCAGGAAGGAAGGGCACAAGAGCGTCACGTATTTTGCGGGGTGCACTGCAGGGTACCTCTTCCCGCAGGTCGGTCGCGCTGCCGTCGAGGTGCTGGAGCACAACGGAGTATCGGTGTACGTCCCGAAACAGGAGTGCTGCGGCATGCCGTACCTCCTGGAGGGGGATCTCCCGACCCTGCTCGACCGTGTCAAGGCGAACGTGGATCATCTGCTCCCCTGCGTCAACAAGGGCGACGAGTTGGTCGGCTCCTGCTCCACCTGCAACTTCTTCATGAAGAAAGTGATGAAAGAGCGGGCCTGCTATTCGGACGAATATCAGAAGTCGGTAGGTGCTTCGGAACAGATGATGATGATACCGGACGTAAAGGAGGGAAAGAAGATCTTCCGGAATGTGCACAAGGCCCAGTACCAGCGTGTGTTGAAGGATGACGGCTATTTTTCGTCGATCCCGCCACTGGACCGCGTTGCCATCTCTGAAGCCTTCAACGATCTGGGAGAGTACCTGGCGCGACTCCATGCCGAAGGAAAGCTGTCGACGAAGTTCGGCAAGGTATCCGAACGGCTGGTCTACTTCGCCCCGTGCCACCAGAGGGAGCAGAAGATCGGGACGCCATACCTGGATCTTCTGCGGCTGATACCCGGCATAGAGATCGACGCGACAGCAGGAGTGGACTGTTGCGGCATGGGGGGGAACTTCGGATACAAGAGGACGTTTCACGAAGACTCCATGTCGATCGGACGCCCTCTCCAGCAAAAGATCAAGAAGCTCAATCCGCAGGCCATCGTCACCGACTGCATGAGCTGTAAGCTGCAGTTCAACCACACTCTCCCGTACCCTGTGTACCATCCGCTGGAGATTCTGGCCATGGCGTACAAGAACCTGTGATGCCTTGTTGACCCGGCTTGCAAGGGCGGCTAATCGACTTTAGCCGCCCTTTTTCTTCAGCTTATAGGTACCTCTTCGCGTCGTCGAGGGACACCTGGCAGTAGCACCCGGAACCGGAGAAACCATGCACGATTACGACGCACTCTACAAAGAATTCCAGCCGAGAATTCATCGCTATCTCTGCCACCTTTGTGGAGAAGCTGACGCCCCCGATCTGACGCAGGCCGTCTTCCTGAAGGCAAGCCAGGCCCTCGCGAATTTTCGCGGGGAGTGTTCCATTGCAACCTGGATCTACCGTATAGCCACCAACACGGCCCACGACCACGCGAGATCCGGCTCTGGGGCAGTCCGCGAGGAAGAGGTCGAGCTTGACGCTATCCCCGATGCCGAGACTCCTGGTGCGGAGAAGGAATACGTACGCAGGGAAATGAACGCCTGCATCCGCGGCGTCGTGGACGGGTTGCCGGAGCAGTACCGAAATGTTCTGGTGATGAGCGACTTCGAGGAGCTCTCCAATTTGCAGATCGCCGACATCCTTCAGATTTCCCTCGATACAGTGAAGATCAGGCTCCACCGCGGTCGGAAAAAGCTCAAGGAGGCACTCGAGTGCCAATGCACGATGTATCACGACGAGCGCAATGTCCTGTCATGTGACCGAAAACCTGCATCTGGACCAGCAGTAGTTAAATTCTCCATTCCCACTCTAATCCCCTCCCGAAGGAAATAGTTTCAAGACAATGAACGGGTGCAGGAGAGCACTCCTGCGCCCGTAACAACGAAGTCTTCAACAACCTGCCCCCCCGACCACGTTATCGATCTTTCGCCCAGCTACGGCATCACGCTCCATCTGCAATTTTATTTTCGGCCACACGTATCCTTTTCAGTCCTCTCCCCGTCTATACCTGAAAATTTTTCTGTTCAAAGGGGGTGGTTGCGATGTTGAGATTAGGCTGGTGGGTTCTTGCCCTCATTTTGGTCCTAGGGCTCGGTTCCTTCGGTGCTCAGGGATGCGGTAGCACGTTCACCTATGTAACGGAGGAGATCAAAGAGCTGATCGCCGGAGAGCGGGTCGGTCCCTAAGGTCAGAATCATTACCAGTGCCCCCCTGCGGCGTATCCTTTAGGGCATCCGAATCGTCTATACAGTCAAAAGCCACGAAGGAGGTAGGAGTATGTTCGGATGGGGCGTAGGGTGCACAGGCTTCTGGTGGGTCTATCCATTGTTGTTCTTCCTGGTGATGGGCTTCTTCATGATGCGAGGGTGCGGTTGCATGTCCGGTTGGGGCGGCCGCGGGCAACGCCGCGATCCCAACTCCGCGATAGCCGCGGAAGAAATCCTGAAGAGGCGGTATGCACTCGGGGAGATCGATCTTGAGCGGTTTGAAGAGATGAAGAAAAAGATAGCCGAGTGACACGGCCAAACGAAAGGGGGCTGAACATGAAAGGATGCTGTGGGAGCAAAGAAAAACAACGAGCCGACTACGAGCTCGTAAAACTGGAGAGGGCAACGCAGGTTTGCCCTATGTGCGAGGAATATGCGCAGCGCCAGAAGTCCAAGCCGGTAGCGGTGGTCTGCTGCGAAGGGGCCTGCCTCCGTGGAGAAGTGGCCCGACAGGCCGCAAATCTCCTCTGTCACTCCCTTGCGCCAGAGAAGACCGTGCGTATCTGCCTTGGCGGCGCCTTTACTAAGGATACAGGGCAGCGTGGCTTGGTCAGGGACGCGAGCCGGCTGATTGCCTTGGAAGGCTGCTTTATCAACTGCTCATCACGTATGATGGGTGGGGTCATCGACGGGTTGACGCCAGAAGTGATCATCGCGGACCAACTGTACGAGTTCGACCGAGCCCTCTTCGGAATCGACGAGATGACTCCAGAGGAAATCCAGAAGCATGCTCGTGCTGTCGCAGAAAAAATCGCGGCAAGTCTTTGAAGCCCAACCGAGGCATCCCCTCCAAAAAGGGGATGCCTACCTTTGCCTACTCTGCACCGCTAATAAGGAATTCTTCGACCTCGGCACGGGACATCATGTCACTAAAGCACCAATAGTCTCCACCTCTGCCAATACTGTCGGCTATGTCGGCGAACTTGCGCATGCAGGATCGGAATATGAAAGGGCCAAAGCTGACTCTGTTCACTCCCAGTTTCTGCAACACTGCCAACGGAGCAGCATTGGGCGTCACCAGTATGTTCAAGGGGCCCTCGATCCGGTTTTTAAGGACCCGTACCGTATCCTCGTCTCCCGGCCCCATAGGATATACACAGTCTGCACCGGCACCGGAGTAGGCCCTCGCCCTTGCCACCGCGTCCTCTGTGGCGTCTTCCCGTGTGCTGAATGACGACGAGAAATAACTGTCTATCCTGGCGTTGATGACGAGAGGGATGTTACGCGCTGCCGCGGCTCGCCGTACCAGTGCAATCCTCTGGCATTGCTCGTCAATATCCCTGAGGGCGCCTCCTGCCTCAAGACCATCTTCGATATTGATCCCAGCTACTCCGGTACCCAACACCTGGAAGACGGTTTCTTCCAACTCCGACAACGACTCTCCATATCCCGTCTCAATGTCAGCAGTCACAGGCACATCCACAGCTCGCGCTATGCGCTCGATGACATCGAGAGCAGTCGCTCTCTTGATCTTTTCGCCGTCCTCATAACCAAGAGCTGCCGAGATCGCGGCACTGGCGGTTGCAACTGCAGGATACCCCTTCTTCTCAAGAATACGTGCACCTAGAGGGCTCCAAATATTCGGCAACACCAGCATGTTATCGCCGTAGTGAAGTGAGCGCAGCCGTTCTGCTTTCTCTTTCTGAACTGTCGAATCCACAACCTAGTCCCTCCTTGCCCCGTTACTCTCGTCAGGGAGCAATAACACATTAACCAAAGCATAGGAAGAATATATTAGCGCCCCTGGCCAAGCATGGCATTTCCAGATGAAGAGGATTTTTTCGAACACAACCGGAGTAATACAAGAGCTTGACAGACGAGAACAAAGGAGTATATGAGTATATACGCATACACTGGGGGCTTTACATGAGCGACACGACGAAGTTAAAGGCAGAAATCCTCAAGGCCATCGCGCAACCGACACGCCTCAAAATCATAGAATTCTTACGGGAAGGGGAACGCTGCGTCTGCGAGATCTTTCCCGCCATAGGAGAGGAGCAGTCCAATACCTCCCGTCATCTCAACATGATGACTGCCAGCGGGATCCTCTCCCGACGGAAGGACGGGCTGAAGATTTACTATGCCATCAACCACGCCGAAGTCCTGATCATTGTGGACCTGGCCGCCACGATCATGATGTCGGAAATAACCAAGCGGCATGAGATGTTGAAGGCGGTGTAAGCGGAGAAGTCATGAAAGATCTGCGCATCGAGTGGCTGCACTACGACGAGGCGGGGGAGACCTGCGACCGGTGCTCGAGTACAGGGAGTACCCTTGCGAAGACAGTGGAGGACCTGCGCAACGAACTGGCTGCACAAGGGGTCACGGTGACCTTTGTCGAGACCCTGCTGGAGGCACCAGAGATCTCCAGATCAAACATGATCCTTTTAAACGGAGAAGCGCTGGAGACCCTTGTCGATGCCGAGGCATCCGCGAGCCCATGCCCTTCATGCTCATGCCTGACCGGCAGTGAGACGGCCTGCCGAACCGTCAGATGTGACGGCGCCGAGTATGAGGACATCCCCGAGCACCTCATCCGTAAAGCAGTCGCTGCGGCTCTACGGAGGTAGCTCCCCTTTTTTTGCCGGACTATATGAGTGGAAACTCAACCGCTCATGGAGGGACCAGATGTTCACGCCGGTCGCGGACTTCATAGTTTTCACACTATTCAATCTCACCCCCGGGAGCCACGTCGGCGATGCCCTCCACTTCTTCATCTACGACACACTCAAGATCTTTTTCCTCCTGGCGGTGATCATCTACCTGGTGGCTATCATCCGATCGTACTTCCCACCCGAGAAGACGAAGCGGATCCTGTCGCACGAAAGGGAATATGTCGGAAATGCTGTCGCAGCCGGTCTCGGTGTCGTCACTCCCTTCTGTTCCTGTTCGGCCGTTCCCCTCTTCATCGGCTTCGTGGAATCCGGCGTTCCCCTGGGAGTTACCTTTTCCTTCCTGGTATCGTCCCCCATGGTGAACGAAGTGGCGCTCATCATGCTGTGGGGCATGTTCGGGTGGAAGATCGCCCTCATATACATCGGTACCGGACTCGTCGTCGCGATCGCCAGCGGCATCGTCATCGGACGGCTCAAAATGGAGAAGCACGTCCAGGACTACGTCTGGGAGATGCGGGTGGGGAGCACGGAGATTGTGGAGCAGGGATGGCCGGAGCGCTTCCGGTACGCCAGAGAGTACACTCTCGGTCTCCTGAAGAAAATCTGGCCATACGTGGTGATCGGCATCGCCGTTGGCGGCTTCATCCACGGCTATGTCCCGCAGGATTTCCTCGCGAAGTGGGCAGGGAGGGAAAATCCGTTCGCCGTACCGGTCGCGGTGGCTCTGGGGGTGCCGCTCTACAGCAATGCCGCCGGGATCATTCCGATCGTTCAGGCCCTGACAGCAAAGGGAATGGCCATCGGCACAGTCCTCGCCTTCATGATGGCTGTCACGGCACTCTCCCTGCCTGAAGCAGTAATACTCAGCAACGTCCTTAAAAAGCCGCTTCTGGCGACGTTCTTCGGTACGGTAGCCTTCGCCATAATCCTCGTCGGCTACCTCTTCAACGCCATTTTGTAACGGCGCTCCTCGAAAGGAGCTGCAGAGCCGAATTTTCCTGAAGGGGGATAGTTATGAAAATCGAAATCCTGGGTCCCGGCTGCGCGAAGTGCAAGACACTGTACGAGAACGTAAGGAAGGCAGTTGCAGAGAGCGGTTCAGCTGCCGAAGTCGTCAAGGTGGAAGAGATCCGGAAGATCATGGCGTACGGCGTCCTGAGCACCCCGGCACTCGTCATAGACGGCGAGGTAAAGTTCTCGGGGAAGGTTCCCTCCGTCAATGAGCTCAAGGGGATGCTTTAGGACGGGCAGGCGCCACGTGTGAAGAAACCACCAAAGGAGACGGTAATGAAATCAAAGCTCGCAGCCATGGCGATTATCCTTGCTCTCGCCGCGCAGGCACATGCAGAACTGCCATCCGCTTCTGCAGCTGCCATTCAGCAAGCCCTCACCTCGGGAAAACCTGTCGTCATCGACCTCGGCGCTCGCACCTGCATCCCGTGCAAGAAAATGGCGCCGATACTGGAGGGGCTCTCCAAAGAGTACCGTGGCAAGGCGAACGTCCTCTTCATAGACGTTCATGCAGACCGAGCTGCCGCTGAGCAATTCCGCATCCAGATGATCCCTACCCAGATCTTCTTCAATGCCCAGGGGAAAGAGGTGAAGCGCCACATCGGATTCCTGGAGAAGGCGGAGATCGTAAAGTATCTCCAGACGGCCGGGCTGAAATGAGCTTTCTGGACAACATCGAGCAGATCGTCACCCTCTACCCCGTCGTCGCCTTCGGGGCAGTCTTCCTGGCCGGAGTACTTTCGTCAGCATCCCCTTGCGTGCTGGCGACAATCCCGCTGGTGATCGGCTTCGTAGGAGGGTACTCTGACGGCGACCGCCGGAAAGCATTCCGATACTCACTGGCGTTTGTCGTGGGACTGTCGTTGACCTTTACCGCGCTGGGCGCCGCGGCAGGTATTTTCGGTACCATGTTTGGATCTCTGGGTGGCGGATGGTATGTGGCGGCAGGGACAGTAGCCATCCTGATGGGGTTGCAGATGCTCGGCGCCTATGAGATCCGCCTGCCGCTCCGGTGGAATTATCAGCCCGGTAGACGCGGCGTGGTCGGGTCCTTTCTCCTTGGACTCCTGTCTGGTGCGGTCTCATCCCCCTGCGCCACCCCGGTCCTGGTCGTCATACTTACTGTGGTAGCCACGACAGGTCATGTGTTGTACGGCGTCAGCCTCCTCTTTACGTATGCCATCGGCCACTGCGTGTTGATGCTCGCTGCAGGAACGTCCGCAGGCTTTGTGGACGCCTTCATCAAGACAAAGGGAGTGGTGAGTTTTTCCGTATGGGTAAGGCGCATAAGCGGAGGCATCATCACGGCGGCAGGCGGCTGGTTTATCTGGAATGCCTTTTAGCTCATCATCGAAAAACGCCGGCTTCCTGGCGGCGCACCAGTAGCAGCCAGGCCAGCAGTAGAACTTCCGGCCGGTCTCGCCGCCAGAGATGGTCTCCGGGCATCTCCCTCTGCAGCGCTGCGGGCCGCAGCGTCCACCGCCGAAGCAGCACCATGCAGCGGCGGCGCCTCCTGCTGATAGACTCTTATCAAGGGAGGAGGTCTAGCGATGGAAGAAACAGGCCATGCACCAGGTTGCGGCTGTGCGGCGCACGCAGCGGATGCGTCCGTTTCCCTTGTGGGCAGTACCGGGCAGGTTGTCTTTGACGTTCGGGAGAAGTCGTCGATGATCAGGTATCTCGGCGAGACAGCGGTCACCATGAAAGGAGGGGCGTTCAGCGCCGGGAAAGTCCAGGCCGTCGCAGTCCTTTGGCAGGTAGGGCGGTATGTCTCGCGGGAGTATGTGACGTGGTGGGATTACCAGCAGCCGGGGTATCCGGAGCGATTCGAGGCCATGAGCAGGGCGGACTATGTCACCTTCAATTTTTACGGCGACATCGGCCGGATCGAGAGGACCTTCATCACGTCCAACCCGCTGAAGGGGTTCTTTGCCCGTGCGATCAGGGAGATCAGTGAAGCGGCGCCGTGGAGTGCGGACGACTTCGCCTCGGCGCGGCTTCAGATCATGAGCGGGCTCCTGGCCGCGCAGCGTTCGCTGTGGGACGCCGCGGATGGTGCCGACGGCTAGGTGCAGCATGAATAGCCATCAGACGGATTCCCAGGCGCCGGTCCTGAAGGAGAAGGTCTCGTCCTTGGCGGCTACCGCCGCCATCGCAGGCAAGATGCCTGCGCTCCAGCGTGAATGGCACCCGCGACGCCTGATCCACCCTCGCCTGCAGCGCCGGGAGGAGTCGCTGCCGCGGGGAAGACACCGGACACAGCAGGAAATGCAACAACCCGCGCTGGAGCACAGGCTTCCCAGCCTGTAGCCGCGGCGCCAGCCGCGTAGCTTGTATGGCGGCTACCGCCGCAGGCAAGATGCCTGCGCTCCAGCGTGAATGGCACCTGCGCAGGCGTGATCCCCTGCGCCTCCGGGGTCGGCACGGTCGGTGCTGCCAGGAAGAAGACGCCGACAACGAGCCATCCATCTACCCTGCTTTCACAGGTACCTCACCACCTGCAGCACCCCGCTCACCCGCCACGGCAGGCTCCCCATGACGGTGTTGCGCCCCCCGAAAGTCCCTCCCACATAGGCGCCGACGGTCCACTCTCTGGAGATGAAGTATTGCGCGGCGAGCTGCGTCAGGCTCGAGCCGTCGTATGGGCTTATGAAGAGAACGCCGCTCGTGTTGAGCCGCGACGGGATGGCGTCCGGGTAGTCGAAGCGCAGGAAGATCTGGTGCTGCATGAAGGGCTCCTGCTGGTCCGCCGCGTACTGGCGGAGGTACCAGAGCTCCGAGGACAATGCGCTGCTCCTCTTCCCGAGCGTGATCCACCTGTCGAACTCCCTACCATTCAGCCCCGCCTGGTGGTAGTGGTACTCGAGGTTCACCGTGAGCTTCGAAATCCCCGTCCACGACGCGCCGACGGCAACGTCATTCTTGAACCCTTTCCCCCGCGCCCCCTGCGGCACGACCGGGATCCCCGGCGGCAGGGCCCGGGTCTCCTGCCCGAAGCCTATCGCCCTCTCCGTCAGGCTCTCTTCACGCACGCCGGACCATTCGAGGTAGCCCACTATCCCCGAGCTCAGGACCCTGCTTACATTGACCCCGATGTGGGTGCCGATATCGTCGTGAAAGAGGAGAAGCTGCGGGCTTAACTCCGCGATGCTGTAGCTTGCCGAGGCGAAGAGACGGTTTTCCGAGTTCGTCTGTCCAAGGAGCGGGTCGAGGCTCGCGGGTGTGCGGGCAAGAGGTGAGGAGTTCTGCAGCTTTGGCGCAAAGGCCACGGTTGCGGAGCCGTTGTCCCAGATCTTTTGCGCCAGCACCATGACGGTGCCGAGACGGTTCTCCCGCAGCGCCGACGGGTCGATGGAGGCGAGATTTACGGTGGTGCGCGCCTTGAAGTAGTCGGTGGGATTGTAGCCGAGCGCCGTGCCGCTTTTCAGGTTGATACGCCCCGCCTCCAGGTAGCTGCGCGGCGCGAACTCCCAGGAGATCACCCCTTCCCGAAAGTCGTTGCGCAGCGTTCCAGCGGAGGGAAAATCGATCACATTCCCTTCGAAGAGACTGAGCCGGTCGCTGAGCCCCAGCCGCAGCTGCGGCGCGATCTGCCAGCTGTAGTCCATGTCGGCGCTGGTGCGGTTTTGCCAGCTCCCCACGCGGTCCGGCACCGGCACGGCGAGACCCTTGCGCTTCACCCACCCCGTCAGGGCGTTTTCCAGGAAGGCCCGTCCCCCCGGTGCTGCACGCTCTTCAGTCGACGGCGCCTCCTGCGGCGCGTTTCGCACCGCCTGCGGAATGAGCTCAAGATCCTCGTTTTCGTCGCGCGGCTCCTCCCCCCTCGCCGGGTGCGCGGCGAGGCAAAAAAGGAGCAAAAGGAGCGTCGCCTGCCTGCGCATCATTCACCCTTCAGACGCGGGAGAAACTCACGCTGGTACCAGCTGTCCGGGATCTTCTTCGCCTTGTAGCCGGAGAGGTTCATGGTGGTGACGAGCTTTGGGTTCACCCCGTCGATGAGGATGATCTCCGCCGGTCTCTGCGCGCCGAGCTGCTCTTCAAAGTTGTGATAGTAGGCGATCTTCAGGAGCCGACCGCTGTCTGAGTAGAATTTTCCCTTCACCGGCCGGTAGCTGTCCTTTTCCACCCAGTACTCGGCGCGTCCGTAGATCGCGCTGTCGTTACTCGGCGTGAGCTCGAGGTGCCAGCATTTGCGCGGCTTGCGGTCCGCGTCGTTCAGCATTTCCCCTTCCGGCGGGCCGACGAGCTTCGCCTGGTAGTCCCTGGCGAAATTCACCGTCACCACGTCCCCCTCGGCTGCCTGCCCGATGAGCCTCTGCTGCGGAGAGATCCGCACACTCGTCCTCGAAGCCGGGTCGTAGAACCACATCGTGGTGCCGCTCATGAGGACGGCTTTCCCGGCGTCGCGAGGGGGCTCCAGGTAGCGCACGAGGTTCTTGTATTGCCCCGTCCCCTGGTCGATCTTGGAGTAGACCCGCAGGATGACTTCGTTTCGCGCCGCTCCGTTCACGTACTCGGTGAGGCGCAGCCCGACCTGGAAAGGCTCCGCAGGGTTTCGCACCGCATCGGAGCGGGTGATGATGTTTTGCGCCGACTCGGCGGAGAAGGCGTACGGCACCGCGAAAAAGAGGAGCAGGATAATCGGAAGAGAGAGGTTCACTTTTTTCATACGTGCCCCAGTGCATCGACGATTTTCATCCGGGCCGCTCGCCGCGCCGGGATCCAGGCGGCAACGGTGGCCATGGCGCAAAGGCCGAGCCAGATCTCGAAGATGAGGTGCTCGACGCCGCGGGTCCGGACGATAAGGTTGGTCGGGTGGGACTGTCCCGGCGGATGCCAGGTGAGCCCCGCGTGGTTGACGCCGTAGCTGGCAAGATAGCCGAGGATGATGCCGAGAGTCGCGCCGATGACACCGAGGATCGCCCCCTCGAGGATGAACTGGAGGGTGATCCCCTTTTTCTTCACCCCGAGCGCCCTCAGCGTTCCTATCTCCTGGGTGCGCTCCATCACGCTCATGCTCATGGTGTTCACGACCGTAAAGAGGACAATTACCGCCATGACGACGGAGATAAAGGAGAAGATCGCCACGAACATCCCCACCGCCTGCTTGTAGAAGGGTTGCAGCTCGTTCAGCTCCTTCGTCTCGAGGTCGAGATGATTCTCCCTGATCAGCCGCTCCAGGCGGGCGCGGGCGACCGGAATGTCCTCCGTGCGGTGCAGCTGCACCACGATCCCCACCGCCTTTTTCTCACCGCGTCCGTACAGCAGGCGCTGCGCGAGGTTGAAGTTCATCACCACGAGAGCGTCGTCGTACTCCTTCACCCCTTGGGAAATCGCCTTGTCGACATAGAAGTTGACGACATTCGGCGCCCCCGCCGCGGTCGCCGCCAAAAGGTCGAGACGTGGAGCGGACTGCGGCTCCCCTCCGTTTGGCGCCCCGGACGCGGACTCTTTTGCCTCTCCCTCCAGGGCGCTGAAATCACGGGTCGCCGGCCCCGAGATCGCACCGGCGGCGGGCTGATCGCCCCCCTCCCCTTTCGGGCAGTCGCCCAAATGGAGCGCCTCGCAAAGCCCGAGCATCCTCGCCAGCCCCACTCCGATGAAGCCATGGGACTCGTCCTGCTCGTTGATGCGGTTACTCGCCGCGACCGGGTCGTAGTCCAGGTGGTGCTCGTTCCAGCGTCGCATCTTGTTGTAATCCGCCGGCACGACACCGAGCCCGAAGAAGGTCTTCGACGCCTGCGCCTCGAAGTTTCCCGCTATCCCGAAAAGGTTGATGGTGGGGGTGACCACGTTGATCATCGGCTTGAGAACCGGGTCGTTTCCAATCAGCGCCAGCACCGCCTGGTAGTTGTCGATGCCGTACGACGCGGGGTTTCCCACACCGTACTTGAAGTAGCCGTTCCTGAAGACCGCGAGATGTCCCGACCGCGTCACGTTCTGCGTTTCCAGCGCCACGAAGATGTGGGAAGTGAAGCCGCCGAAGAGGAGGAGAGCCATGGCGCCGACCGCGATGGCGGAGACGGTCATGAGCGAACGCCTGAGATTTCTGAGAATATTTCTGGCAGCGATCTTCAGCGTCGTCATTTGTCCCTCTCGACGTGCTCGATCAGTTCGCCGTCGCGGATGGAGAATACGCCCTGGGCGTGGGAGATGAGCTGCGGATCGTGGGTGGAGAAGATGAAGGTGGCGCCGTAGCGCTCCTGGACGCCGTACATGAGCTCGATGATGGCGGCGCTCGTCTTGCTGTCCAGGTTCGCCGTCGGCTCGTCCGCCAGCACGAGGCTCGGCCCCTTCACGAGCGCACGCGCTATCGCGACCCGCTGCTTCTGCCCGCCGCTCAGCTGGTTCGGCCGGTGCGACGCATGGTCCGCGAGTCCGACGGACTCGAGCATCGCCATGGAGCGCTCGCGCCGCTCCGCCGCCGGGAGCCCGAGGAGGGTCAGGGGGTACTCCACGTTTTCAAAGGCGGAGAGAACAGGGATGAGGTTGAAGTTCTGGAAGACGAAGCCGATGTGCTTCGCACGGAATTCGGAGATGGAGTCGTCGGAGATGGCGCCGACATCCTGCCCGCACACCTCGATCCGTCCTTCCGTCGGCTGGTCCAGGCAGCCGATCATGTTGAGGAGCGTTGTCTTCCCGCTCCCGGAGGGGCCCAGTACCATGGAGAAGCGCCGGCGAGGGATGGAAAGGGAGACCTTGTTCAGAGCAGGGATGGAGACCTCCCCGACCTGGTAGATCTTCGACACCCCCTGGAATATCACCACCTGATCTTCCTGCACGAAGCGCCCCTCCTCATATCACTCAGACTAAGAATTTTACTTGAGGTCCCCCCTCCCTTGACGGGAGGGAGACAGGGGGTGGGTGAGGCTGCTACCAGCTGGACTCGTGGCACCTTCCCCCCCACCCTGTCCCTCCCCCGCATGGGGGGAGGGGACGTTCCAACTCCTGCCCGAAGTCCTCGGAGGTACCGCACGCTCTGAAGCGGTGCTGATGTCATGAGTGCACATTTGACTCTTCCTCAGCTGCGGCAGATTAAAGCATACAAAAGAGAATGTCAATCGAGCTCCGAGAACAACCAGACCGTCTATGAAAGCTCATTGTGACTTCCGTGTTGATGTCCGAAAACAGCTAGTCTTATCCCTTCCGATGCTATAGAAGTAGAGAAGAGGAGATAGAGGATGGAAATTCGCACCCTTCCGCTCGACAAAACAGCCTGCTACGACGCCATGCGCGCCCACGACTCCCGCTTTGACGGCCGCTTTTTCTGCGGAGTTTCTTCCACCGGGATCTATTGCCGCCCTATCTGCCGCGTCAAGCTTCCCCAGGAGAAGAACTGTTCTTTCTTTCCGAGCGCTGCCGCCGCCGAGGCTGCAGGGTACCGCCCGTGCCTCAGGTGCAGGCCGGAGCTCGCTCCCGGCCTCGCCCCTGCCGATTCCTTTGCAAGGATTGCCAGATCGGCCGCCCGCATCATCGAAACGGAGTGCCTCGCTGACCAAAAGATCGTCGACCTAGCCGAGATGCTGGGGATCACCGACCGCCACCTGCGCCGCATATTCCTCTCGGAGTACGGAGTCTCCCCTGTGCAGTTCCTCCAGACCCGCCGGTTGCTCCTGGCAAAGAGCCTCCTCACCGATACCTCCCTCCCTGTAACGGAGGTGGCGATGACAGCAGGGTTTGGCAGCATCCGCCGTTTCAACGACCTTTTCCAGAAACGCTACCGCCTCGCGCCGTCGAGACTTCGAAAGGAGACGGAGAGCGGCTTGCGGGTGGCAGACTCCCTCACCTTCACCCTCGCGTACCGCCCGCCGTACGCCTGGAACGAGCTTCTCTCTTTCCTGCGGGACCGCGCCATTCCGGGGGTGGAGTCGGTGACAGCGGAAGCGTACCGTCGAACTGCGGCGATTCGAAAGGGGGATACCGTGCACAAGGGGTGGATCTCCGTTTCGCCGGCGCCGCGCCGTGATGCGCTGACCGCCACACTCTCCATGTCGCTGCTCCCGGTCCTGCCGCAGGCTCTCGCCCGGATCAGGCATCTTTTCGACCTCGACTCCGACCCGGCAGCGGTGCAGGAAAAGCTCTCGTCGATGGCGGCACTTTCACCTCACCTTCCCGTCGCCGGCATCCGGGTCCCCGGCTCCTTTGACGCATTCGAGATGGCGACGCGGGCGGTTCTGGGGCAGCAGGTTACGGTGAAGGCGGCCCGCACGCTGGCGACGCGGCTGGCCGCTTCTTTCGGTGAAAAGGTGGAGACGCCCTTTGCAGAGCTTTGCTGCACCTTTCCTCTTCCAGAAAGGGTGTGCGGGCTCGAGCCTGTGGCCGATCATCTGGGGCCACTGGGGGTGATAGGCGCGAGGGCGCGTTCCATTCAGGCGCTGGCGCAGGGGATTTCCTCCGGCTCCATCACCCTTTCCCCTCATGCCGATGCCGCACAGGAGATGGCAAAGCTTCTGAAGCTCCCCGGTTTCGGCCCATGGACTGTCCAGTACGTCGCCATGCGCGCCCTTGGCTGGCCAGATGCCTTCCCCGATACTGATTATGGCGTAAAGAAGGCGCTCGCAACGTTGCCGGAAGGTAAGCGGCGGGAGTTGCCGAAGACATGGAGCCCTTGGCGCTCCTACGCTACGATATCGCTTTGGAATCTGCTGAGTACGACGAAGGAATAGAGAGAGGAGATGAAATGATCTACACGTGCACGATCGAAACGCCGCTTGGGGCAATGACAGCAGCAGTGCAGGACGATGCGCTCACGGGGCTGTGGTTCATGGGGCAGAAATACTACCCTACCTGTGCGGAGAAGTGGATTTGCCAGGAAAAGCATCCGGTTTTTCGGGCGGTGCAGCTTTATCTCTCCCGGTATTTTTCGGGTGAAGCGTGCGCCCACAACTTCCCGCTGGCACCACAGGGATCGCCATTCCAGAAAGCGGTATGGGAGGCGCTGACGAGGATCCCTTACGGGGAGACGGTGACGTACGGCGCGATTGCCAAAGAGATAGCCGGTTGCATGGGGTGCGCGACGATGTCCGCGCAAGCGGTAGGGGGCGCGGTGGGACACAATCCGATATCGATAGTGATACCGTGCCACAGGGTGCTGGGGGCAAACGGGAAGCTCACGGGGTATGCGGGAGGCGTGGAGAAGAAAGAGGCCTTGCTGCGGCTGGAAGCCGGATCGATCGGCGTGCGGCTGTGAGGTAGGCGCCGGGCGCGCGTCTATGGCGGCTGCGCCGCCATCGCAGGCAAGAGGCCTACGCTCCACGCGGTGCCAAAAGTCGTCTTCATAGCCCCCCCCGGATCGTGACGGCAGCAGCCCTCCTCGTAATCGCCGATTTTATACTTCATATAGTGAACCCGCGCTGGAGCACAGGCTTCCCAGCCTGTACCGGCGGCGCCAGCCGCCGCACCTGTGGCGGCTGCGCCGCCATCGCAGGCAAGATGCCTACGCTCCAGCGCGGTGCCGGCAGTCGTCTTCATAGCCACCCCGGTCGTGACGGCAGCAGCCTGCTGTAATCGCCGATTTTCGGTCTTCCCAGCCTGTACCGGGCGGCGACCGCTTATTTGTCTCTGCGTAATCTGCGAATAGAGCTTTTACTTGCTGGATCCCACAGAAAAAGCCCCGTGACCATCGCCGCGGGGCTTCTCCTTTGCTGTAGATACCCTTTTTTAGCTAATTCGCCGTCACAGTTATCGATGCGCCGGGGACCGTGTTTCCGTCCAGATCGACAATCTTCGCTCCCGCCTCAATGAGGCTGCTGGTGAAGGCGGGCGTTGTGCCGGTGGGCACTGCGCAGGCGATGCTGATGAACTGTCCGGAGGCGAGTCCGTCCGAGCTCGCCAGCCCGACACGTACCTTTCCGGGGGTGCCCGTGGAGGCGGCGGTGTACTTGGCGATGGCGAGCGACCCGCTGGCCGCGCTCATTACGGCACCCGCCACAGCCCCGGTGGTGTCGGAGACAACGGTCACCCCTGCAGGCAGGTCGAGGGTCAGGTCGATACCGTACGCTTTTGCCGTCCCCCCCGCAAGCGACAGCTTCACAACCATCGTCTTCGAACCGACATTGAGAAGCGCGGGCGGCACGGTGCCCGTCGTCACGCCCGTCTGGTTCAGGTTGCTTCCAAGGTATGCATTGAGTGCCGTGGTGAACGCTGTCTTCTTCGCCTCGGACATGCCGTCGCTGTTTGCAGCCAAGTCGTTCTGTAGGGCAGTTACGAGGTTGAAGACGGCATCAGCAGTATTGGTCGTAGCCATCTTCGAAAGGGTGGCGAGCGCCAGGGTGTAGATTTTCTGCGGGGTGGTGGCAGTAGACATGGCCAGAGCAGTGACGTCCACCGGTGTCGTTCCGATCACATCGACCCCGAAGATGGTGCTGACCACTGCGTTCGCGGCTTTGATGTTGGCGGCGGTGAGCGTGCCGGCCTTTTGGACGGCGAGGTGGGTGAGCGGCGTGACAGAAACCGTTACGTTGCCCGCCACCTTGTCCACGGCAGCCATAAGCGGCTTCTGCGGCGTAATGGTGACCGCCGTGCCGGTAGCCTCGTCAAGGTACGCCCCGCTGACGGTCACAAGGACCGGGCCGCTGTAGCTCCCGAGATCTGCAGCGTAGTACCCCCTCGCGTCAGTGGAGGTCGTCTTCAGCAATTGGCCGCTTTCGCCGTACAGCTGGCTGATCGAGTAGATATTTACATTGCTGAGGCCGTTCTTGATAAGCCCAGCCGAGGCGACACCGCTCACGGTATTGGTGGCCGTCGTCCCAGCCCCGCCTCCACCGCCGCATCCCGCCAGTGACAGCGCAACTGCCCCAAGGATCATATACAGCGCGTTCTTCTTCATCAATTCCTCCGTGTCTTATGAGACAGGGTGTGAGCCTGTCCCGATAACAGTGTAAATACTGCATGTGCTGCGTCTTGATAGCAGCTTTTCCTCCCCGGTGCAATACTCTTAAAGGTCAATGACAGCGAGGCCCCAATAAATCCTGTACAAGGACATAAGCTCTCACTACCGCTGTGTTTGGCACAGAAGACTCTGAGTCAGGGATTGAACGCTGAAAGTATGGGCGAGAAAAAAGGCCGCTCCTCAATCGGAGGCGGCCTTTTCTGTTTTTTAGGCGGTTGCCTTGGCGGAAGATTTTTTTGTCTTTGCGGGCTTTGCGGGCTTGGCAGCCTTGTCGCCGCCCTTCCCTCTTGCAGGAGCTTTCTTTGCCTCCAGCTTTGCCATGCGCACTTCACGCGCCTTTGCCAGGTTGTCCGCCAGGCCGCGCTCCTGTGCCATCTGCCTCCTCGCCTCCGAGTAGCTCTTTGCCGAGAGCGACTGCGTTGCGGGGATACCGTGCTTTTTCTTGTAAGCGCCCGGCTTCATCTGATGAGCCGTGCTGAGGTGCCGGGTAAGGGTCTTGAAACCGCCGGCCCCACACTCCAAGCAGATGACCTCGTGCTTCTTGAAGGCATCCTTGACCATCAAAGGAGCTTTAGCCTCTGTTGTTTCTTCGAGCGACTGCCCACCTTCCAACTTCTTCAGGGCGGTGTGAACCTTTTCGATCTCGGCTAACAGCTCCTCTGTCGTCATAGTTGTCTTAGCAGCATGCGCTGCTACTAGGTTTGCTGCGACTTCTACCAGTGTCGCCATCGGTGCTCCTTCCGTCTATAGGATAATTACCTGTGGAATAATGTTCCGGTTTAAGGGAAGTGTCAATAGCCAACTGCACAATTATGAGCAACTACAGTAAAAAAAATGTGTAGACGGTCTTTCCAAACAGAGATTTCGGGGTCCTACGGTCCGAGTCGAAGCAATGCACGGAATTCACGCCACTCCTGTACTTGCGGAGCTATCGCTTGAGCATCATGCCATAGCGCTCTTTAAGGAGATTTCGAAGCCGGGTCATGAAGCGCTCACCGGGATCGATCTTCACGGTTGGACGGTACCTTCCGTCGAGCTCCCTGCGGAGCGCGTAGTGAGGCAGCGCCTTGTCCTGGTATTCGTGGTGTCCCAGGAGATAGCCAATGGAGGGATGACGAGAAACGAGATCGGCGATAAGCGCCGCATCCGCCTCAAGCTGGGCCTCGGTAAGCGCACTCTCCCCTTCCCCGACATTTTCAATCCCCAAGGCGAGGTGATTGAAGCCGATCGTGTGCCGGCAGACCACGTTGTCAGGTGCGAGCCGGTAAATGGTTCCGTTGAGGTCGACCATGAAATGCGCGGAGACGTTGACAGCGCCGCCGCTGCGGATGTCCTCGCGCGAAAGAACGGCGGGAGTGAAAAAGCGCTCGCTTTCGGCGAGGCTCAGGAAAGCGGTGTAGTGAACGACAATCATCTGCGGCTTTTCCAGCAGATGCCCTTCGTTTCCGTAGTGGAGCCTGCAGTAATCGTTGGTGAGCGCCAGCCGCTCCTCGTTGAAGAGCGGCCGCTTGATGACCTTGAGCCGGCCCTCGCCGCCATGCGAGCACCCTGCAAGGACAGCGAACAGCATCAGTAAAAGGGGACAGGCTGACTGGCGAACTCGGTGCATGCAATTTCTCTCCCGATTTTCAGCCTGGCAATTGACCATACTATCGGCCGCCTGTCAATACAGGGAGCGATGCGGCAAGATGCATCATTGCCGGGGAAGATTCACTCTCTCGACAACGGGTGCCTGTTGTTTATAGTTGGAAGGTTTTGGGAAATTCAGTCCAGCTAAGGAGGTTCGCCATGCAACTCGAGATAGACGTAATGCAGGTCGATTATCCAGACGGATGCAATATCATCCTCGGCCAGACCCACTTCATCAAAACGGCCGAAGACCTCTACGAGATCATCGCCACCTCCGTCCCTCAGGCCCGCTTCGGGATCGCCTTCACGGAGGCGTCCGGCCCGTGCCTGATCCGCAGCGAAGGGAACGACGCAGAATTGGCCAAAGAATGCGAAGGTATTCTCAACGAGATCGGCGCCGGCCACGTCTTCTGCGTCCTGCTTCGCGACGCGTATCCCATAAACGTGTTGAACCAGATCAAGGGGTGTCCCGAGGTGTGCCGGATCTATTGCGCAACAGCAAACCCCCTCCAGGTGATGATTGGCTCCACGACGCAGGGACGCGGCATCCTCGGGGTCATCGACGGTTTTCCGCCAAAAGGGGTCGAGTCGGAAAAAGACAGGCAGGACCGCCGGGATCTCCTTCGACGGATCGGGTACAAGCGGTGAGGTAGACGAACGAAAGGCCCCCTCGCTTCTGGTGAGGGGGTTCAGGCAGAAGGAAACCGGCGCTGTTAAAACAGGTCGCGACAGGAAGGAAAAGATTGTGCCTCGGCAAGACAGAAGGTATAAAGTCATGCCAGGCAAGTGGCAGATTCACAGAAGGGGCAACAGGTTCCTACCAGAGTGACCATAGACAAATCATCACGCAACCGCCTCAACGAGAAGCTCCTCCAGCACTTTTCCGGAGAAACCCTCTTCGATGCCATCGGACGCGCCGTCTGCCGCGCGGGATGCCTCCCGCGCAAGGAACTGTACGAGGCGTGGGAGGTCGCGCGCCGCGTCAGGCGCCGATTCCGGGGGGGGCGGGTCGTCGACCTCGCCTGCGGCCACGGCCTTCTCGCCATGATCCTCCTGCTCCTCGACGACAGCTCCCCCAACGCCCTCGCCGTCGACCGCCGCATCCCCGCAAGCGGCGGCGCGCTGCAAGGAGCGATGCTGGCAGAGTGGCCGCGCCTGCAAGGGCGCGTGGAGTTTGTCGAGGAGGACCTTGCGGAGGTGACCTTGCAGGCCGGTGATCTTGTCGTCTCGGCCCATGCCTGCGGCGCCCTCACCGATCTCGTCCTCGACCGCGCAATCGCTGCGGGGGCAAGGGTCGCGGTGCTGCCGTGCTGCCATGACTACCGCGGCGCCGAACTGGGCGGCCTCGACGGGTGGATGGACGGCGCGCTGGCGCTGGACGTCATGCGCGCCGGCCGCCTCCGCGCTGCCGGATACCGGGTCTACACCCAAACCATTCCCGGAGACATCACCCCGAAAAACCGGCTCCTCATGGCCGAGCCTGTTCTCCATTCCGCCCCCCGCGGCTAGAGATCACCGCCCCTTCCAGAAGTTCGGGTAGATGAGTGCCACACCTACGGCGACACCGTACTTCGGCGCCGGCCCGTCGTGCTCTACATTCCAGAAAGGCTCGACAAAACAGCTCACATCTTGCCTCCCGATCCTGAATACCCGCCCGACCCCGAGGTCGACGGGGAGAAGCTTCTTGCCGTTCTTCCAGTTGAATAACATCTGGGGCTGCGATCTCAAAAACCATCCCTTCCCGAGCTGGTAGGACGCGAAGGGCTGGAAAACCATTACGCTGACATCCTTGCGCGTATCCTCACCGGCAAAAGAGATGGGGTTTTGCAGAAGCACCCCCACCAGCCACCTCTCAGGCGTGAACGCCACTCCCGCAGCGGGTCCTACTTGCCACTTTTCCTGTCCCGTCTCGCGCCGGCTTGCCGTCGGGAAGACGAAGACCGGCCCGACCCCCCAGATGACGTTCGGAGCCGGATAGAATACCGCGAGGTCAAGGAAACGCAGGTCGCCGGAACCGGTGACGCCGCCGGGGAGTGTGATCGCTGCGGGAATGGAGAGTAGCGAGAGCTGGGGGAGAGGGATCAGGCGCCGCTTCGGCAATGGCATCGTTACGGAGAAAAGGACCGCGTTGCCGTCGCCGTGGAGGTCGAGGTATTCGGGGTGGTAACTCTCCAGGAGCCGCAGCTGCAGAATGGAAGATATCGGCGCATTCGCCTGATTCACCAGATCCGCCTGCGGCGAGGGGTCCGGCGTCTCCTCTCCACGGGCTCCGGCCACGGCAATCGCGGTGCCTAGCAGAATGGCGAAGATGACGGCGCGCAGCGGGGAACCTTCCATCGGTCGTACTCCTTCATCATGAGCCACGGGGAGGAGCGCATTCCCCTCGGACCCGCCTTCGCTGGCGCTCGATGTGGTGCGAGCCGGGCGCCTGCGCTCCGCCGGTTATCGCGTCTACACCCAGAAGATCCCCTCGGACATCACGCCGAAAAACCGGCTTCTCATGGCGGAGCCGCCCCCGGGGCACTGCTCCCCCTGAGGACGCTCCCTGTCGCAGCGGCGCGGCCGGCTCCTCGATCCGGCACCTCTTCCCCTAGAACGGCTCCGGTATGAACTTGAAGGGGTAATCCGGGGAGTGGTACTTCGGGTTCTTCTCCCGGGCCGGCAGCTTTACCTTGTCGTGCGGCACGTCCTTGTAGTGGATCTGGCTCAGCAGGTGGGTGATGAGATTGAGCCGCGCACGCTTCTTGTCATCGGATTTCACCACGTACCACGGCCCCCACGACGTGTCCGTCGCGGCAAACATCTCGTCGCGCGCCCGGGTGTAGTCGTCCCAGCGGCTGTACGACTTGAGATCCATGGGGGAAAGTTTCCAGATCTTGCGCCCGTCGTCGATGCGTGCCTCGAGTCTGCGGGTCTGCTCGTCGGGGCTTACCTCCAGCCAGTATTTCAGAAGGATGATGCCGGAATCGACCATCGCCTTTTCCACCATCGGCACCATCTGCAGGAACTTTTTGGACTGCTCCTCGGTGCAAAACCCCATCACCCGCTCCACACCGGCGCGGTTGTACCAGCTCCGGTCGAAGATGACGATCTCCCCTGCCGAGGGGAAGTGCTGAATGTAGCGCTGGGAGTACATCTGCGACTTCTCACGTTCCGTCGGGGCGGGGAGAGCCACCACCCGGAAGGTCCGGGGACTGACCCGCTCGGTGATCGCCTTGATCGTCCCCCCTTTTCCAGCTCCGTCGCGCCCTTCGAAGACGACGCACACCTTGAGCCCCTTGTACTTCACCCACTCCTGGAGCTTCACCAGCTCAACATGCAGCTTCGCGAGCTCCTTGTCGTAATCCTTCGTCTTCAGCTTCCCCCCTGCCGCCTCAGTGCCCCCCTTCTTCTTTTTCTTTCCCTTGGCCATGACATCCTCCTCTGTACCGGCTCCAGCCGCTCGACCGCGCGTTTTCTTGATGGTTCCCCTCCCTCGACAGGAGGGGGACAGGGGGTGGGTGAAGCCTGCCATCGGCTGGAATGGTGGCACCTTCCCCCCCACCCTGGCCGTCCCCCGCAAGGGGGGAGGGGACGAGTCAATCGTCAATCCCCCTTGCAGAAGGGGCCGGGCCAGTCACCCGACCCCTCTGTTTCGACATCCGCCGCATTGCCGGCACCTTCCCCCTCTCAGAAAAACTCCCGCAGGTTCTCGTCGATCCCCTTCAGCGTTTCGTACCAGAACTCCCGCGCCGCCTCCACCTTGTCCTTCTCGAACTTCTCCAGCCATTCTCCCAGCCGCGGGTCGGTGACGCCGTCCACATCCCTCTTCCTCTTCAAAAAGGAGTGCAGGAAGTCGATGTTGTACGCCGACTCCCAGAAGACGGGGCAGTTGCGACTGTTCAGCCGGCTGGCGAGGACCTCCAGCGCGTGCAGGAACGGCTCCCGCGCCTGGTACAGCCCCTCGACCGCCTCAGGGAGCATCTCCTCGGCCCAGCCGCGGTGAAAACGGCAGGTGCCGAGATTGTCCATGATCAGCTCCTTCTTCATGCGCTCGGCGCACATCCTCCCCAAGGTGCGCGGCGGGACGAAGTCGTAGCTGTAGATCATGTAGTACTTCCCCATGATGGCCATCGGCGCAAGGACGCCGGAGACCCAGTACTGGTTCGGGACCATCCAGCCGCGACGGCTGAAGGCGATGTATACCAGGCGGTCGTGCAGCGCCACCCCTTTCCTCCGGGAGTGGATCCGGCTCCACTTGCGCACCCCCTCACGAAAATCGAGAATGCCGCGGCGCTCGAGTATGGCGTCGATAAGCTCGCAGCCGAGCTCCGCGTTGTGCATGGAGTCTCCGACGAGGTCAAATCCGGAAAACTCCCAGCGCGGCACCCTGGTCACGCCGAGCTCCTCCGGGGTGACCTGCCCGAGGTCGAGGAGGTCCATGAGCCAGGCCAGCACTCCGCCGCCGGATATCGCGTCGAATCCCATGGCGTCGCAGTGGTGGTTCAGCTTCTCGGCGGCGCGCTGGTCGAAGATGCCGCACAAAGGCCCCATCGTCTGGTACGGCTCGTAATCCTTCTTGAAGCCGCCGCTCATCTTCTTGCACACCGCCGCGCACGGCTCGCCGCAGGTCGCCTGCTGTTTGGGGGTTATCGTCTCCTCGTTGAACTGCTTCAGGTAGTGGTCGACCACAAACTTCTTGTGCAGCGCCTGGCGCTGTTCTTCCGTCCAGTACATGGTGCGGTAGTTGAACCCGATGATCTTTCCTCCCACCGTCGCGTAGTTCGCCCCGAAGGTGCCGCCCGTGTGCAGCTTCTCGTCGTAGCGGTACTTCGTGGTCGCCTCCAGGTCCTTCTGCATGAGGCGCATGTT
Source organism: Geomonas sp. RF6 (assembly GCF_021044625.1). Lineage (NCBI taxonomy): Bacteria > Pseudomonadati > Thermodesulfobacteriota > Desulfuromonadia > Geobacterales > Geobacteraceae > Geomonas > Geomonas sp. RF6. The sequence goes on from NZ_CP087999.1 coordinate 62,303, forward strand.
GTACTTGTTCTGGAACCATTCGTCCGCGACCTTGCGGTCCCGGAAGTCCTCTTCGATGGTGGTCCCTCCGTAGATGATCGCCACAATGCCGTGGTTTTGCACCATGGCGCTCCCCAGCCCCCCGCGCCCCGCCCAGGTATCCACGAAGCTGATCTTACCGTTCGTGATGGGGACGGACATTATCCCCCCCATGTCGGTGTGCAGTGCCGCAGGACCCGCCACGAGAATCCGGGGGTCGGTCTCGTAGCGGCTGCCGAACATCTGGTACACACGGTCGGTGAGGGAGTACACCCCGGTGCGCCCCGTCTTCCAGATCTCCTCCGCATCGACCGGGACGACGTCGACCTCGATCTCCTCGCCGTGGTTTCGATTCAGGCACAGCACCGAGAGGACCGGCGCCTTCCCCACGAGACTCAGCATGTTGAGCCCCAGGTTGTTGAAGACGAGGCCGGCACCTCCCATGGAGCTTATGTAGTACCCCTGCCAGCAGGGGGAGAACCCGGTAAGGACCAGTCGGTTCGAGCCGGGAAAGATGGAGCCCGCAAAAACACCGACACCGAAATTCAGGCTGCGGTACTCCTCCACCAGGTGTACCCCCAGGTCCACCGGGCCGAAGTACCGGTCGAAGGTGTACTTCCGCGTCTTGTAGAAACCGCTCCCGGCATCAACCAGGAGCACCCGCTGAAACATGTTCATCTCGCACCTCTATGGTCGGCGACTCGCGCCTGCGCCGTCACCCCTCCCGGTTCCCCCTGAGATCGATGATCTCCATCCTGTTGTGGGCTTCGGGGTGCCTGCGGGAAGGGCCTTCCGTGACGATGGCCAATTCCTCCTTCATCTCGTGGCTTTCCATCCACTTCGTGACGTAGCGCTCCCAGTCCTCCGGGTGCTCGCTCTCGTACACCGGATAGACGCCGTAGGAAAAAGAGAGGTTTCGGCAGGTAAGCTCGCTGGAGCTGACCGCGGTGATCCACACCGGCATCCTGAAAAGGGAGAGGCTCCTCGCCGTCGCGCCGCTGCGGGTGGGGACGAAGACGGCGGCCGACGAGGCGTAACGGTAGCTTGCCTCCACCGCCACCGCTATCAGGTGCGCGGGCTTCAGCGCCCCCTTCAGCTCCACCCCCTTGAAGAGCTCCCGGACTTTCACCGGGTTCCTGCGCGGCTCCACGGCGGCCGCAATGGAGGCGAGCATCGCCACCGCGTCGACGGGGTAGCGCCCCATGGCGGACTCGGCGGAGAGCATGACGCAGTCGGTGCCGTCGAGGATGGCGTTTGCCACGTCGGTTGCCTCGGCACGGGTCGGGCGCCTGTTCTCCGTCATCGACTCGAGCATCTGCGTCGCCGTTATCACCGGCTTCGCGCGCCGGTTCGCCAGCCGCATGAGATCCTTCTGGATGACCGCGATCTGCTCTATCGGCACCTCCACCCCGAGGTCCCCGCGGGCGATCATGATCCCGTCCGAGGCGTCGAGGATGTCCTCCATATTCTCCAGCGCGTTGCTGCGCTCTATCTTTGCGATGATGAAGGGATGATAGTTCAGCGCCTCCGCCGCCTTGCGCACCGCACGGATGTCGTCGCCGCTCTCCACAAAGGACTGGCTCACCGCGTCTATCCCCTGCTCGGCTGCGAAGCGCAGGCACTCGTGGTCGCGTTCCGTAAAGGCGCTGATCCCCAGGTCTATTCCCGGGAGGTTCAGCCCCTTTCGGGAGCGGAGCTCGCCGCCGACGACGACCGTGCAGGAGACCTCCTCACCCTGCACCGAGTCCACCTCAACCTGGATGGTGCCGTCGTTCAGATAGAGGGCATCCCCCGGCTTCACTGCCTGGGGAAGACGTTTGAAGGAGACGGAGACCCTCCCCTGGTCGCCGACGATCTCGGCGGTGGTGAGGACGAAGGGGTCGCCGGGGTGCAGCTCGATAGGCTCCTCCTGGAAGGAGCCGATGCGCATCTTCGGGCCGGAAAGATCCCCCATGATGGCGAGGCGCCTTCCTGTGTCGCGCGAGGCGGCCCGCAGGTTCTCGATGACCCCCTTGTGCGCCGACAGGTCGCCGTGGGAAAAGTTGAGCCGCGCCACGTTCATGCCGGCAAGGAGCATCTGCTCCATCGTGCCGCGCGATGTCGAGGCGGGTCCGATCGTGCAAACTATTTTCGTCTTGTGGTCGGGGAGTTTCACACTGTACCTCCTGCTCTTGTTCCGAAGGGTGCGCCTGACGCCCCCTTCCTGCCCCCCCCTCTTTCAGAACATCTCGGCGGGCTGCCCGGTGCACGCAAGCACGCTGCACCAGAGCCACCCGTCCTGGTCGATCTTCTTCCTCTTTTCCGTCGCCAGGGCAATCGGGACATGGGTTATCTGGTGGTTCCACACCCCCACCACCATCCCGGTGCGCCCCGCCATCCCCGCGTGCACCGCGCTGTGCCCCAGCAGCAGGCAGAGAGCCGAGTCGTGCGCATTGGCGGGCTGGCTGCGAATGATGTAGCTCGGGTCGATATACTTCAGATTTATCTCGCTGCCGCTCTCGGCAAAGTGCTTCTTTATGGCGTCCCGGAGAAATATCCCGATGTCGCCGAGCTTCACGTTTCCGGAAGCGTCGCGCCCCCCCTGCTGCACCAGTTCCTGCCCCGCCCCTTCAGCCACGACGACCACCGCGTGTCCGCGCCGTTTCAGGCGCTGCTCGAGGGCACTCAGAAACCCCGGCAGGGTAAAAGGGACCTCCGGCACCAGGCAGAAGTTCGCCGCGCTCTCCACCAGTGTCGCATACGCCGCGATGAATCCGGAATCCCGCCCCATAAGCTTCACGAGCCCGATCCCGTTTCGGGCGCCGAGCGCCTCTGTGTGGGCCGCGTAGATCGCCCGCTGCGCCTCGGCGACCGCCGTCTCGAAGCCGAAGCTGTTCTGGACGCAGGAGATATCGTTGTCGATCGTTTTCGGTATCCCTATGACGCTTATCGCTTTCCCCTGGCGCCGCGCTTCCCTGGAGATCGCCCCCGCTCCCTTCAGCGTGCCGTCTCCGCCGATGGCAAAGAGTATCCCTATCTCCAGTTCCGCCAGCATTTCCACCATCTCGACCGGGTCCTGCGGTCCCCGTGAGGATCCGAGAATCGTCCCTCCCAGGTCCCCTATATCTGCCACCGATTCCGGGGTGAGCTGAAGGGGAGCGATGCCGTTGCGCTTCACCACCCCCTCGTAGCCGTAACGAAAACCGTAGATCTTCCTGACTCCGTAGTGGTGGTTCAGGCTCAAAACGACCGCACGTATCACGTCGTTGATCCCCGGGCACAGACCTCCGCAGGTGACGATGCCGCAGGCAATGGAGGAGGGATCGAAGAAGATTTTTTCCCGCGGCCCCGCCAGCTCCAGGGTAGGGGGGGGAAGGCCCCTGTCGCGATACCCCTCAATATCCTCCGCCCTGCAGTGGTACAGTATCCGTTCGCTGTCGCCGGTAAAGCGCCCCACCGGCATAGGGGAAGGGAAGCGGCACTCGCCGAGCCTCTCAATGGTAAAGTCGAAAGATTCACCAGTCATTGATCCTCCTCGGGTCGTGCCGGCCAGGCCGCTTCACGCCACGCCCCCTCCTATGCGGTGCACACCACTATTGCCAGGGACCTCGGGGGGAGCTCGTAGCTCGTGCCCATGACCTCCCGTGCATCTTCCATCGAAGCGATGTCGTCGGGAGACGGAAGTGAGGTATCCACGAAACGCCGCCACCTTCTATCGGTACGGGGCACGGGGGGAAGCTCGAAGCGCAGGGAGTTCCACCAGGCATTGACCATGATGTGAAAGACATTTTTCCCCGTCATGCTCCAGGCAGTCAGGGCGATACTGTGCGAGTCGTCGCCGAAGTCGGGTCGGCCGAGCTCTACCCCGTGCCATTCGAGCCTCGCGTTCCTTAAGAGCTCGTCCAGGGGGAGGTCGGGGTCCTGGACGGCGATCTCCCTCTGCAGGCGCGCGGCGATGAGGAGACGCACGAAGCGGTGCACGTCCGGGTGCTCCTGCACCCCTCTCCAGTCAAACCACCCCGTCTCGTTGTCCTGGCAGTATGCGTTGTTGTTCCCCTTTTGGGTGCGGCGGACCTCGTCCCCCATGCACAGCATCGGGGTCCCGAGGGCGAGGAGGGTGATGGCCAGGAAGTTCTTCACCTGCCTGTTGCGCAGCGCCTCCACCTCCGGGTCGTCGCAGGGGCCCTCCACGCCGCAGTTCCAGCTCCGGTTGTCATCGCAGCCGTCCCTGTTCTCTTCGCCGTTCCCCTCGTTGTGCTTCTCGTTGTAGGAGACGAGGTCGTTCAGGGTGAAGCCGTCATGGCAGGTCACGAAGTTCACGCTCTGTTCCGCCTCGCGCCTTTCGTGCCCGTAAATGTCCGGGCTCCCCAGGAGGCGGGAGACGAAGCGGGAGACGGTGCCGCGATCCCCCTTCCAGAAGCCCCGCACATCGTCCCGGAACCGGCCGTTCCACTCTTTCCAGCTGTCGCCGATGAAGGAGCCGACCTGGTACAGCCCCGCCGCGTCCCACGCCTCGGCAATGAGCTTTATCCCCGCAAGCGCCGGGTCGGTCTCGATGTCCCACAGTATCGGCGGGTTCTCCAGCGGGCGCCCCTTCTCGTCGCGGGCGAGGATGGAGGCAAGGTCGAAGCGGAAGCCGTCCACATGCATCTCGCTCACCCAGTGGTGCAGGCTGTCGAGGATAAGGCGCCGGACGATCGGGTTGTTGGCGTTCAGAGTGTTGCCGCAGCCGGTGTAGTTGCAGTACCGCTCGCACTCCGGCTCCAGGATGTAGTAGAAGTTGTTCGCCACCCCGCGGTAGCAGAAGGTCGGTCCCCGGTGGTCCCCTTCCGCCGTGTGGTTGAAGACGACGTCGAGGATTACCTCTATCCCCGCCCTGTGCAGCGCCTTCACCATGTCGCGAAATTCGTCCAGGGGGCCGAGCGCCCCGGGACGGGAGCTGTACTGGGCGTGGGGGGCGAAAAAGGAGACGGGGCTGTACCCCCAGTAATTCACCCGGCCGGAGGGGGCGTCCCACGGATCGAACTGGAAGACGGGCAGCAGCTCCACGGCGGTAATCCCCAGCTCCTGCAGGTACGGGATCTTCTCCACGACTCCGGCATAGGTGCCGCGCCTCTCCTCGGGAAGGGCCGAGGAGGGGTGGCGGGTGAATCCACCGACATGCAGCTCGTAGATCACCGTCCGCGAAAAGGGGCGCTTCAGGGGGGCGTCCCCTTCCCAGTCGTAGGCGCGCGGATCCGCGACGACGCTCTTCATGGCGACGGCCGCATTGTCCCCCGCCCCGGAGGCCGCGCCGCGGCTATAACCGGCAGGAAAGGCGACCGCGCGTCCATACGGGTCGATTAGGAGCTTGTCCCGGTCAAAGCGCAGCCCGAGCCGCGGCTCGTTCGGCCCGGTGACTCGGTAGCCGTAAAACTGCCCGGGCTCCGCTCCGGGAACGAAGGTATGCCAGTAGTGGTAGCTACGATTCCCCCTGGGGATGAGGGTCACGGTGCGGGAGGGGGTGCCGTCGTCCGCCCTGTCGAAGATGAGGAGCTCGACGCCGGTGCAGTCCCTCGAGAAGAGGCTGAAATTGACCCCGCCGGGAAGGACGGTCGCCCCCAGAGGCCAGCTGCTGCCCCTCCCCCCCCTGGCACCCTCCACTGCATCCCCCCCCTCTCGATTCCCTCTCATGGCTCCGCCCCCGTGCCCCTTTGCAGGACAAATTCAAGAAATACCCATTCGTGTGATCTGAATCATTTTCCACTTGCACCTTACTAAAAATATTATATTTTTTTAATCGTAATGCAATTGCACACTGTAGCTGAAGCCTTTGTATCTGCCTACTTCCCGCTCCTCACACGCACTGGCAACGACACCGCAAAGCAAAAAAAAACACATCAAAGGAGAACGTCATGAAGAGAGCATTTTCAGTGGGAATGCTGTTACTGGTCGCGGCATCTGCTCTTCAACTGGCCGGCTGCGGAGGGAGCTACCAGGCTCGCAAGGTCGACGTGGAGCGCGCCACCCTCGTCAACCCGAGCATGCTGCAAAAGGGGGAGAAGGATCAGGCTCTGTTCCGCTACGTAAACCCGAAGGCGGACCCGAAGAAGTACACGAAGATAATGATCGATCCGGTCATCGTCACAAAGGATGGGGAACTGGACGCGAAGGAGATGCAGAACTACCAGACACTCGCCAACAACGCCTACGTCTACCTGAGGGAGGAGCTCGGGCAGGATTTCCAGATCGTTACCCAGCCTGAGCCCGGGACGATGCGGGTCCAGATGGCGATAAGCGACGCAGACAGCTCGAAGCCGGTGCGCAACACCCTCTCCACCGTCATGCCGATCGGCATGGGCCTCTCGGCGGTGAAGTACGCAGCCACCGGGAAGCAGTCAGGGGTCGGCGAGATTACCTCGGAGATGAAGATTACCGACGCCACCACCGGCGAGCTGCTCGGCGCGGCGCTTGACCGCAGGGTCGGCGGAAAGACCCTCACCAAGCTGTGGAGCAGCTGGTACAACGCGGACGAAGCGCTGAAGTACTGGGCAAAACGCCTGCGCTTTGTCATGTGCGACATGCGCGGCACCGGCAACTGTACGCCGGTCGATTAGCATCGAGCTTTGCTGCTGCCGACTCCCCCTTCCTCTTTTTCAAGAGCCGGCAGCAGCGCGAAAGCGGGGAAGATTCAGGGGGGCGGCGTGATGCATCCGACCGAGCTCACCATTGAAAAGGCAGACGACGGCACCCTCCTTCTTACCATAGCCGGCGACTGGCAGCTCACCGCCATGCACCCGTCGGCAGATGCCGTACTCTCCGAACTGGCTCCCGGCGCCCCCACAAAACACGTCACCTTCGCTACCGCCGGCCTCCAGAGATGGGGGAGCGGCCTCCTCGTCTTCCTCGCCAGAATCTTTGAAGCCTGCCGCAAGAACAGCATCGCCGTTGACCAGTCAGGACTCCCCTCCGGTGTCCGGAAGCTCCTTGCCCTCGCCGCCCCCGACAACCAGCGCTCCGGCGTCACCCACGGCAGTGCCCGCCCCCCCTTCCTGGAGCGCGTGGCGGATCTTGCCCTGAACCAGGTAAAGGGGGGAAAGCTCCTCCTCGCCTTCCTCGGCGAGGTCACCCTCGCCTTCTTGAAGATGCTGCGGGGGAAGGGGGATTTCCGGCGCCTCGACCTCCTCGTCACCGTGCAGGAGACGGGCGCCCAGGCGCTCCCCATCGTTACCCTGATAAGCCTGCTGGTGGGGATGATCCTCGCGTTTGTCGCCGCCATCCAGCTGAAGCTCTTCGGCGCGCAGATCTATGTGGCGGACGTGGTGGGGATCGGCGTGGTCCGGGTCATGGGAGCGGTCATGACCGGAGTCATCATGTCCGGACGGACCGGAGCAGCCTTCGCCGCGCAGCTTGGCACCATGCAGGTGAACGAGGAGATAGACGCACTGGAAACGCTCGGGTTCTCCTCGGTGGAATTCCTCGTGCTGCCGCGCCTTCTGGCTCTCATGCTGATGATGCCCCTTCTTTGCGTCTATTCCGACCTCATGGGGGTGATCGGGGGGATGATCGTGGGGGTGGGGATGCTCGACCTCGGCGTCATGGAGTACATTAACGAGTCGCAGCGCGCCCTCAACCTGACCCACTTCCTCGTCGGCCTCTTCCACAGCTTCGTCTTCGGGATACTGGTGGCGGTATCCGGGTGCCTGCGGGGGATCCAGTGCGAGCGGAGCGCCTCCGCCGTCGGCTACGCCGCCACCTCGGCAGTCGTCACCAGCATCGTCTGCATCGTCATCGCAACGGCGGTGATAACCCTTTCCTGCCAGGTGCTGGGGCTATGAACGGAGCGGCTCAGGAAAAATCAGCGAAGGATGCGGCCATCGTGGTGAACGGCCTCGAGATGTCGTACGGAAGCTTCGTCCTCATGCGCAATCTCACCTTCACCATCAACCGGGGGGACATCTTCATCATCATGGGGGGGAGCGGCTGCGGCAAGAGCACCCTCCTGAAGCACCTCGTGGGGCTCAAGCGGCCGGCGAAGGGGGAGATCCTATACGACGGCCTGAGCTACTGGACCGCGGAGCCGGAGGTGCAGGATTCCCTGAAGCGCCGCTTCGGAATCCTCTTCCAGAGCGGGGCGCTCTGGAGCTCCATGACCCTTGGCGAGAACGTGGCGATGCCGCTGGAGCAGTACACGACGCTGCCACCGGCCCAGATACGGGAAGTGGTGTCCCTGAAGCTTGCCCTCGTCGGGCTCGGCGGCTTCGAGGACTTCTACCCATCGGAGATAAGCGGCGGCATGAAGAAGAGGGCGGGGCTTGCCCGCGCCATGGCGCTCGACCCCGACCTCCTCTTCTTCGACGAGCCCTCCGCCGGGCTCGACCCCATAAGCGCGCGCCTCCTGGACGACCTGATCATAGAGCTCAGCGAAAGCCTGGGGACCACGGTCGTGGTGGTAACCCACGAGCTTGCCAGCATCTTCGCCATCGGCACCAACTCCGTCTTTCTCGATCCGGAGGTGAAGACGATGACCGCCGCGGGAGATCCGAAGCTGCTCCTGAAGGAGTCGCCGGACCCGAAGGTGGTGAGTTTCCTGACACGGGGGGAAGGGGCTCCGGCGCGGTAGGGGGACAGCGGAAAAGGGGGTTCCAATGGGCACTAAGGTCAGCAAGGTATCGATCGGCGCATTCGTCCTCGGGGCCGTCGTCCTCCTTGTCGCTGCGGTACTGGTCTTCGGAGCCGGCAAGTTCTTCACGAAGCAAAACACCTATCTCACCTATTTCGAGGGGTCGGTAAAGGGGCTGAACGTCGGCTCCCCCGTCACCTTCCGCGGCGTGAAGGTCGGCTCCGTCTCCGATATCAGCATCATCATGGACGAGTCGACTAAGGCCCTGAAGATTCCGGTCGTCTTCGTCATCGACCCCGCCAAGTTCAAGGGTACGCGCGCCGAGTTCCAGCGCGGGGACCCCAGCAGCATCAAGAGGGCCGTGACGACCTACGGCCTCAGGACGCAGCTCCAGTCCATGAGCTTTGTGACGGGGCAGCTCATGGTCGCCCTCGACTTCTTCCCCTCCAAGCCCGCCAGGTTCGTCGGTCTCATCAAGACGTACCCGGAGATCCCGAGTGTCCCTACCCCGCTCGAGGAGCTGCAAAAGACGGTGCAGGACCTTCCCCTGAGGGAGATCGTGGAGAACCTGAACCGTGCCATCGCCGGGGTGGACCGGGTCATCTCCTCCGTCAACGTGGAGAAGACCACGAAGAACATCGACGTGGCCCTGCAGGACATCCAGGGGCTGGTGCGCAACCTGAACGGCAGGGTAGGTCCCCTCACCGAGAGTCTCGCGAAGACCTCCGAAGAGGCGCAGGCGACCCTGAAGGAAACGCAGGAGACGGCGGTCGTCGTGCGCGGAGGGATAAAGGAGCTGGCCGCCTCCACCCAGAAGACCCTGGAGGCGGCGCAGACTGCCCTGAAACAGTCGGAACACACGCTGCGCTCTTACTCGGACGACTCGGAGATGATGGCCCAGATGGACAGGACGATGCGCGACCTCTCGGCGATGACCCGGTCGTTCCGGCAGCTCTCCGATTACCTGGAACGCCACCCGGAGGCCCTGATCCGCGGCAAGGGGAGCGAAGGAGGTCGTGATGGCAGGTAGATTCCCGCTGCTGGCCGGAAGCATTGCCGGTGCCCTTACCCTCTGCCTCGCCGGCTGCGCAAGCTCCCCCCACACCCGCTTCTACACCCTCCATCCGGTCGGGGAGCGGCAGGTCGAACGGACTGCCACGCCGGCCGCCCCGGTGTCGGTCTTCGTCAGGCCGGTCGACATCCCCGATTACCTCGACCGCCCCCAGATCGTGACGAGGAGCGGTCACAACGAGCTGGTGCTCGCGGAATTCGACAGATGGGCCGGCTCGCTGGCCGACGACATCACGGCGGTCGTGGCGGAGGACCTTTCCCGGCTCCTCGGGACGGAGAGGGTCTACAGCAATCGTAGTGTGCAGGGGGAGAAGGCGGACTACACCGTCGCGCTGCGCATTCTCCGCCTCGACTGCACCCCCGGCGAATCGGTCTTCATGAGAGCCCAGTGGCTGGTCCGCTGCCCAGGTGAGGGGAAGAGCGTCTCCGTGCAGGGGGGCACCTTTACCGCCCCGGTAAAGGATCGCCAGTACCAGACGGTCGTCGCCGCGGTGAGCAAGGTGCTGGAGCAGGTAAGTATCGCCATTGCGCGGGATATAGCCCCGGCGGAGAGAGCGGCCGATAAGACTGGAGCCCCCAGATGACAGCAACGACAGAAAACCAGGACGTGGTACGCATCACGCTCGCGGTCCTCTTCATCGTCGTCCTCATCAGCGCCTGCTTCTCCATACTGCGCCCCTTCCTCACCGCCCTCGTGTGGGCGACGATGATAGTTGTGACGACGTGGTCGCTGATGCTGCGGGTACAGGGTCGCCTCGGCGGGAAGCGCTGGCTCGCCGTCACCGTCATGACCCTCGGGCTCCTCCTCGTCTTCATCATCCCCTTCGCGCTGGCTATCGTCGCGATCGTCGGACGCGCCGACGACGTCGTCGCCCTCAGCAAGTCGCTCGCCGCCCGCCCCCTTCCCCCCCCGCCGGAATGGGTAGAGAGGCTCCCGATCGTCGGGGGAAAAGTGGCGGCGCGCTGGCACACCTTTGCGGCGGCGAACCAGGCGGAACTGTCGGAGCGCTTCGCCCCCTATGTGAAGAGGGTGGTAGGCTGGCTCATCACACAGCTCGGCGGCCTTCTCATGATGGTCGTGCAGTTCCTTCTGACCACGATCATCAGTGCAGTGCTCTACGCGGGGGGGGAGCAGGCCGCGAAGGGGGTCTGTCTCTTTGCCCGGAAGGTGGGGGGGAAAGACGGTGAAGCAGCGGCAGTTCTCGCCGCGAAAGCGGTCCGCGGTATCGCCCTCGGGGTGGTGGTCACCGCGATCATTCAGGCGATTCTCGGAGCGATCGGGCTGACGGTGGCGGGGGTCCCCGCGGTGGGGATACTCACCGCCGTCATGTTCGTCCTCTGCGTCGCCCAGATCGGCCCCGGCCTCGTCCTCTTCCCGTCGGCGGGGTGGCTTTACTGGAAAGACGAGCCTCTCTGGGGGACGATCCTCCTCGTGTGGGCCTTCCTGGTGGGCATCGTGGACAACTTCATCCGCCCCTTCCTCATCAAGAAGGGAGCCGATCTCCCCCTCGTCCTGATCTTCGCCGGCGTCATCGGCGGGCTGATCACCTTCGGCGTCATCGGGCTCTTCATCGGTCCGGTCATGCTGGCGGTGACCTTCACCCTCCTGAAGGCGTGGGTCCTGGAAGGGACGGACGGAGGAATGGAAGAAGCGGTGCAGGAGGCTGACGAGCCCGCGGTGGAAGCCGCGCCTGTGGTGGAACGGGGGCGACACCCCCTGTAGAGGGAGCCGGGGGCGAGGCCGATCGAGTGGCTCGCCGCGTCCCCGGACGGAGCGGGTTCTCCATCGATGACGAAGTAAAGCTCGAAAGCGTGATGACGCCGACGCAAACGATCGCGAAAGAGGAGAGCTGTAGACGATCGAATGCGAGGGTAAAAAGGAGAGGAAGCTTCTCCGGGAAGCTCAAGGGGGTCGTATGAAGAGTATCCGAGGTCTCCAGTTTGCGCAGTGGCCGCCTTCCGTCGTTGCAGCCACGGCCCTTGGTGTTGCGGCGCTGGCGCTGTGCGGATGCCACCAGAAGGAGAAGGCCGCCGCGCCCCCCCCTCCGAGCGTCGTCGCCACCACCGTCGTCGCCAGGGACACCCCGGTCGTCTTTGAATACGTGGGGCAGACGCAGAGCTCGCGCCAGGTGAACATCCAGGCGCGGGTGAGCGGCTTCCTGGACAGGCGGGTGTACACCGAGGGGGCGATCGTGAAGGAAGGGGACGTCCTTTTCCTCATGGACAAGAAGCCGTTCGTGGCCCAGTTGAACGCGGCGAAGGCGGCGCTGGCGCGCCAGAAGGCTGCGATGGAGACCGCCCGGCTCAATCTGGAGCGCACGAAGCCTCTGGCGGAGAAAAAGGCCCTCTCCCAGAAGGACCTCGACGATGCCACCGGCACCTTCGAATCGTCCGCGGCCGCGGTGGAGATGGCGAAGGCGCAGCTGGAGACGGAGAAGCTGAATCTCTCCTACTGCACCATCGTCTCTCCCGTGACGGGAATCACCGGAGCGGCCATGCAGCAGGACGGCGGCTACGTGAACGCCATGAACAGCCAGCTCACCACTGTGGCGGCCCTCTCTCCGATGTGGGTGAACTTCAGCCTCTCGGAAAACGAGCTGAAGAAGTACCGTGACCAGATCGCCAGCGGCGCCATGAGGCCTCCGCCGAACGACAGCTACGAGATCGAGGTGGTTCTCGTCGACGGTTCGATCTATCCCCATGCGGGGCGTATCACCTTCGCCGCCCCCTCGTACAACGCCCAGACCGGTACCTTCCTGCTGCGTGCCTCCGTGGACAATCCGAAGGGGCTGCTGCGCCCGAACCAGTACGTCCGGGCCCGGGTGAAGGGGGCGACCCGGGTAAACGCCATCAGCGTCCCGCAGCGCGCGGTGCAGCAGGGAGCGAAGGGGCACTTCGTATGGGTGGTGACCCCGGACAAGAAGGCGGAGTCGCGCCCGGTGCAGGTAGGGGACTTAAACGGTGACGAGTGGTTCATCTCCCAGGGGTTGCGCGCCGGCGAGATCGTCGTGGTGGACGGCGGCATGGCCCTGCGGCCGGGGATCCCGGTGACCGTGCGACAGGCAGGGGCAGAGCCGGCGGCAGGTGCCCCGAAGGCCGCATCGGCAGGCACCGTCCCGGCAACGAAGACGAATTGAGAGGAGGGGCCCATGTTCTCCAGGTTCTTTATCGAGCGGCCGATCTTCGCCACCGTCGTCTCCCTCATCATCGTCATCGCCGGGCTGGTGGCCATGAAGATGCTCCCGGTGGCCCAGTACCCCAACATCACCCCCGTGCAGATCCAGGTCACCACCACCTACCCCGGCGCCGATTCAAAGACGGTCGGGGACTCGGTGGCGGCCCCCATCGAGGCGCAGATAAACGGCGCCGACAACATGATCTACATGACCTCCACGAGCTCCAACACGGGGCAGATGACGATCACCGTCTTCTTCACCCTGGATACCGACCCGAGCCTCGCCCAGGTCGACGTGCAAAACAGGGTGAACCTGGCGATGCCGCAGCTGCCGGAGGCGGTGAAGCAGTACGGCGTCTCCGTGCAGAAGAAGTCCTCCAGCCCCCTCATGATCATCACCCTCTACAACAAGGACGGGCGCTACACGCCGGAGTACGTGAGAAACTACACGAACGTCTATGTGCTCGACGCCATAAAGAGGGTAAACGGAGCCGGGCAGGCGCAGATATTCGGGGTGCCGGACCAGGCGATGCGCATCTGGATGAACCCCGACCGCATGGCCTCCCTCGGCATCACCACCTCCGACGTCCAGACCGCGGTCTCCAACCAGAACGCCCTCTTCGGCGCGGGGCAGCTCGGGTCGCAGCCGAACGACGGGAAGGTGGAGATGACCTTCCCGGTGGTGACCCAGTCTCCCTTCGTGCAGCCCTCCGAGTACGAGAACATCATCCTGCGCGCCAACCCTGACGGGAGCGCCATCGTGCGGGTGAAGGACGTGGCCCGGGCCGAGACCGGCAGGCGCCTGTACATCGACGACAACCGCCTGAACGGCGCCCCCGCCACCCCGATCATCGTGTACCAGCAGGCGGGAGCCAACGGTCTCGAGGTCTCCAAGGGTGTGCGCAAGGTCATGGAGGACCTGAAGAAGACCCTCCCCGCCGGGATCGAGTACACCATAGCGCTGGACACGACGGAGTTTGTGCGCCTCTCCATCGAGGAGGTCATCCACACCCTCTTCGAGGCTATCGTGCTGGTCGTCCTCGTGGTCTACCTCTTCCTGCAGAGCTTCCGCTCCACCATCATCTGCACGGTGGCGATCTTCGTCTCCCTCATCGGGACCTTCGCCGGGATGCTGGCGCTCGGCTTCTCCATCAACCTCCTCACCCTCTTCGGGATAGTCCTCGCCATCGGGATGGTGGTGGACGACGCCATCGTCGTCGTGGAGAACGTGGAGAGCAACATGATGAAGAAGCACCTGGCGCCGAAGGAGGCGACGATCCTCGCCATGGAGCAGATCGGCACCTCCCTCGTCGCGGTCGTGCTCGTCATGGCCTCCGTCTTCATTCCGGCGGCCTTCCTCCCGGGGACCACAGGGCAGCTGTACAAGCAGTTCGCCATCACCATCGTCGTCTCCGTCGCCCTCTCCGGGTTCGTCGCCCTCACCCTGACCCCGGCCATGTGCGGCTTCATGCTGAAGCACAAGCCCCCCCCGCAGAAGGGGCCTTTCGCCTGGTTCAACCGGGCCTTCGACAAGTTCACCCTCAAGTTCGGCGACGCCGTCGTTCTGATGATAAAGAGGATGTCGGTCGCCTTCATCCTCCTGGCGGTGATGATATTTGCCCTGGTGCACCTCTTCCGCACCATACCGACAAGCTTCGTTCCGAACGAGGACCAGGGGTACCTCTTCACCCAGGTGCTCCTCCCTGACGCGGCGAGCCTGAACCGCACGGTGAAGATGACGGAAAAGGTCGACGCCCTCTTCGCGCAGAACCCCGCGGTGCTGAACCGCACCATCATCAACGGCTACAGCCTCATCGACAGCCAGTACAAGCCGAACACCGCCACCTTCTTCGTGACGCTGAAGGACTTCAAGGACAGGTACGCCTCCAGCGACCGGGCAAGGAAGGAGAACGCCCAAGCGGTCCTGAAGTCCATCGCCGCCGGTGCGCGCGGCATACCGGAGGGGACCACCATTCCTATCCCGCCACCCGCCATCCCCGGGATCGGCACCACCGGCGGCTTCGAGTTCTGGATCCAGGACAAGGGGAGCGGAGACCCCGCGCGGCTGAACGAGCTCACTCAGCAGTTCCTGGCAAAGGCGCGCCAGCGACCCCAGCTCACAGGCTTGAACAGCACCTTCCGCGCCTCTTCCCAGCAGCTGCGCGCGGAGGTCGACCGCGCCAAGGCGGTCCTTCTCGGGGTGCCGATCTCCGACGTCTACTCCGCGCTGCAGGCGCAGTTCGGTTCCATACAGGTCAGCCAGTACAACGAGTACAGCCGGGTGTGGAACGTGATCCTGCAGTCCGACGCCTCATACCGGCGCACCCCCGCCGACATCACCCGGGTGTACACCCGTTCCACCAACGGGAAGATGGTGCCGCTCTCGGCGCTCGTTACCACCTCCTACGTCACAAACCCCGATCTCATCCCGCACTTCAACGGCTTTCCCGCGGCTCAGGTAACCGGGAACGCGGCGCCGGGATTCAGCTCCGGCGAGGCGATCAAGGTGATGGAGGAGGTGGCACAGGAGGTGCTCCCGGCCGGCTACGGCTTCGACTGGTCCGGCATGGCCTACGAGGAGAAGAAGTCGGGGGGTACCTCCGCTGCCGCCTTCGCCTTCGGCCTCATCATCGTCTTTCTCCTCCTGGCAGCCCAGTTCGAGTCGTGGACGATGCCGGGATCGGTCATGACCGCGGTTCCCTTCGGTATCCTCGGCGCCCTCCTCTTCAACTGGGCGCGCGGGTTGAGCAACGACGTGTACTTCCAGATCGGGCTCCTCGTCCTCATCGGTCTCGGTGCCAAGAACGCGGTGCTGAGGGTGACCTTCGCGGTCGAGCTGCGCGAGCAGGGACTTTCCATCATGGATGCGACGGTCCGCTCCGGGGAGGAGCGCTTCCGCCCCATCATCATGACCTCGCTTGCCTTCATCTTCGGCGTGCTACCCCTCGCGCTCGCCACCGGCGCCGGGGCGAACGCGCGCCACTCCATCGGCACCGGGATCATGGGGGGGATGATCGGCGAAGCGACCCTCGCGATGCTGTACGTTCCGCTCTTTTTCTACCTCTTTGACACGCTCGCCGAGCGCAAGAAGGAGAAGAAGGTATCCGAGCCGCACCCGGAGGGTCCGCATCCCGCAGCTGAAGGAGGTGAGTGACATGCGTCGACTCTGGGTATGGATAATCGCCGCCTCCCTGTGCGGCTGCATGGTGGGGCCGGACTACCGGCGCCCGCCGGTCGATGCGCCGCAATCGTTCCACTTCGAGGAGAAGGATGCGCGCGATACAGCGGACACGGAATGGTGGAAGGCGTTCGGCGACCCGGTCCTTGACGGGCTGATCGCCGAGGCGCTGGCGCACAACAAGAACCTGAAGATCGCCGCAGCCAATGTGGAACAGGCCGCAGCGATCCTCACCCAGACCCGCTCTCCGCTCTTTCCTCAGGTCGGGTACGACGCCCTGGCTGCGCGGCAGCGGGGGAGCGAATCGAGTGGGGTCCCCCTCCCCTCCGGGCTGACCAACCCGTACAACTCGGTGCAGGTCCTCGCCGGGGCAAGCTGGGAGCTCGACCTCTGGGGGCGGATCAGGAGACTCTCCGAATCGGCCCGGGCGCAGCTCTTTGCCTCGGAGGAGGCCCGGCGCGGCGTCGTCCTCTCCCTCGTCGCCTCTGTGGCGGGCGGCTATCTGCAGCTGCGCGGCCTGGACGAGCAGCTTCTCGTCGCCAACCGCAACCTCGCCTCTTACGCGGAGGGGGTGCGGCTCTTCGAGCTGCAGTTCCACTACGGCCAGATCTCCCAGATGGAGGTGGAGCAGGCCCGCACCCAGTACGAAACAGCGGCGGCGACCATCCCCCAGCTGGAGAACCAGATCGCCCAGACCGAGCACGCCATCTCCATCCTCCTGGGGCGCAACCCGGGGGGGATCCCGCGGGGGAAGATGCTCTCCGAGCTCGGATGCCCCGCCGTTCCGGCAGGGCTCCCCTCCCAGCTGCTGGAGCGCCGTCCCGATCTGCGCCAGGCTGAGCAGAACCTCATCGCGGCAAACGCCCTCATAGGGGCCGCCAAGGCGCTGTACTTCCCCACCATTGCCCTCACCGGCAGCTACGGCTACGAGAGCTCGCGCCTCTCCGGGCTCTTCGAGGGCCCCGCACGCATCTGGAGCTATGCCGGATCGATCACCGGCCCCCTCTTCACGGCCGGCGCGATCTCCGGGCAGGTCCGGCAGACCGAGGCGGCACGGGAGGCTGCGATCGTAGGATACCAGGCCGCGATCCAGAGCGCCTTCGCCGACGTGGAAAACGCCCTCGTGGCGCGCCAGAAGCTGGCGGGGCAGATCGAGGCGCAGCAGAGGCTGGTAATAGCCGGGCGCGAATACGAACGGCTGGCGAAGCTCCAGTACGAGGGGGGGTACGTGCCGTACCTTACCGTGCTGAGCGCCCAGCAGCAGCTCTTTCCCGCGGAGCTCACACTGGTCCAGGTGAAGGCCGCCCTCTACACAGCCTACGTCAACCTGTACAAGGCGATGGGCGGAGGGTGGGTCACTGCCGCCGACAGGGCAACCGTGCCCCCCCCTTCGGAAACGGGTGCGACCGTCCCGGTGCAGGCGCCTCCTGCCGCCCCCGCCGCGGCGCCGGCACCACCCGCCGCCGCACCGCCACCCTCGACTCCGGCGCCAGCGGTCACACCGGCCGGCGAGCAGGGAAAGGGACCCCTTCCATGAAAGGAGCCGTGAAGGGAATCTGCAGCTCCTTTTGGGGACGATTCCTCGGAGAGGAAGGGCTCTCCATCTTCCTGCTCTTCCTTTTCTTATCCCTGCTGCTCGGGCCCTTTCTGGACCGGCTCCCCTCACGGCCGATTAACAGCCTCGTCTTCACACTGGTTATGGTGGCCGGGGTGGCGAAAATCTCTCGCTGCGTCGAGTTGAGGTTTCTGGCTGGGGGAGCTGCCCTCGTCGCCATCATGCTGCGCTGGCTGACCCATCTCATCCCCTCCCCCGCGCTGGAGCGCTGGAGCAGCTGGGCCTCTCTCATCTTTATGGCAGTGCTGACGTGCGTGGTCCTCATGCAGGTCTTTATGGAGGAAAGGCAGGTGACCGCGCACCTCATACGCGGGGCGATAGCGGCCTATCTCCTCTTTGGCATCACCTGGTCGATCCTGTACACCCTCCTGGACCAGACGATTCCGGGAGCCTTCACCATGAACGTCCCGGCGGGAGCGGAACGCCAGGAGCGCTTCGTCTACTTCAGCTTCGTCACCCTCACTACCGTGGGATACGGCGACATTACCCCGAGCCACGACATTTCCCGCATGTTTGCCGTCGCCGAGGCTCTCGTGGGTCAGCTCTACCCCGCCACTCTTCTCGCACGGCTTGTCTCGCTGGAGGCTTCGCACGAGGAGAGAGGGGGGAGCCGGGTCCCCTGGGATGGGGACGGGAAGGGAGGTGAGGGATGCTGAAACTGCTGCAGGCACTCTTTGGAAGCGACGAGGAAACGGGGATCAGCGAGGCAATCGTGAAGCAGGCGATCGAGCGCGCGGTCGACGGGACCGATCCGTGGCTGCGAGGGGTGTCCGGGTACCGGAGAAAGCTTGCCCCCGCAGTGCACCATGCCCTTGAGCATGTGCGGGGCCTGGTGACCGCCCTCTCCCCCCCTCTCCCCGTCACCGCGGCAAGCTATGACGACCCCGCTCTGAAGCCGTTTTTCATCTCGTCCGAGGAGTTGAGAGGGGTCTTTGCCAATGACCGCAGCCTGAAGGAGTTCAGGCGCGCAGGGGGGGCCGCCACGACATACGCGCTACTTGCCATGGAGAAGCGTGAAACGACTTCCTTCGGGGCCGAGCTTTCCGGCTCGATCGTGCTGCGCGACGTCCCCCAGGTCGCGGTCACCTTCGAGAACCACCGTCTCCTCGACCCCTCAGGTGACGAGGGGATGACGCGCCGCTTACTCATGCGGCGCGCCTACGACCATCTCCTGAGCCTCGCCCTGAGGAGGCTGACGCACCTCAAGGGGGAGCTGACCGGCCTTGAGAAGAGACGCACGCTCCTCCAGGCGAAGCTGAACCTGCTGCAGGAGGGGGAGTTCGGCTTTGCCCGGGGGTCGGTAGAGGAGCAGCTCGCGGTGGCGGATGTGGAGGAGCGTCTGCGGGAGATCGAGGCGCAGCTTGGGGAACTCGGGGGGGACGATAGGGTGCTCGAAAGCTACCTCGGCACGGTCACCAGAGTACTCGGGCAGGCAGAGGAGCATCTGTGGGCCACCAGCGAGACCCTCTTCATCGACCGCATGGGGATAAAGCGCGGCCCCGGCGCCGTGCCGGAACTCACCCTCGCGGAGCTGCGCAACACCGAGGGGCGCACGCTCGTGGTGCTCCTGGTTTCCCTCAAGGGGGAGGAGTTCTGCACGATCCACAGCTAGCCCCGTCATTGCGGGGCGCCCCGCACGGCGCCCGCGCACGGGAAGAAGGAGCCTCGCCGGCGCAAAGGAGGAAATCATGCCAGACACAGTGTTTACGCCGTCATTGGAGCAGAGACTGAGGGCCTACCACGATCTGAGCGCCCGGGCGAGGTCACTCGTACCTGGTGCAGCCCCGAAGCCGGTCATCACCCTGTCACGCGAGTTCGGATGCGAGGCGTACCCGGTCGCGGAAGAGCTGGTGTCGATCGCGGAGAGGAAGAGTGACGAGCGCTGGCTCCTTGCGGACATATCGCTTCTCGACGCGGTGGCAAAGGAGCACAACATCTCCGAGGACCAGATGCTCTCCCTCGGGCACAAGAGCCGCTGGCTCGACGACCTCTTCGCCACCTTCTCCGCCCACTGGAAAACTGACTCCGAGTACTACCGCCTCCTGTGCGAGCAGGTGGTCACCCTCGCACGGCTCGGAAACGTCGTCTTCGTGGGGCTCGGGGCTGCCATCATCACCCGCTCCATGCACAACTGCTTCCACTTCCGGCTGATAGCCGACCACGACTTCAAGGTCCGCTCCATCGCCCGCCGCATGGAGGTGCCGAAACAGGACGCGGAGACGATCGTCGCCGAACAGCAGAAGGAGCGGGACCGCATGATCCGCAACCTCCTGGATGCCGACGAGCACCAGCCGCTGTACTACCACATGATCTTCAACAACGGCTCGATCCCCCATAAGGAGATCGCCAGGATCATCGCGGGATACGTCTTCAAGAACGAGGGGTGAATGTATGGCAGAAAAACAGATCGCCAGCGAACGGGCAGAGTACTTCGAATCGGAGAGGGATTCCCGCAGGGGGACAAGCGCCGCGGAGCTGAAGGAAGGGATCCGCGATCACCTCTACTTCACCCAGGGGCGCACCGTCGCGCTTGCCAGCAGCCACGACTGGTACATGGCTGTGGCATATGCGGTGCGGGACCGCATGCTCGACGAGTGGATAAAGACAATGGATCAGCTGGGGGATCGGACCCAGAAGATCGTCTCCTATCTCTCCGCGGAATTCCTGATGGGACCGCACCTCGGCAACAACCTGGTGAACCTGGGGATCATGGAGCCGGTGCGCGAGGCGGTGGCGCAGCTTGGCCAGGATCTGGACCTGCTTCTCCTCGAGGAAGAGGAACCGGGGCTTGGCAATGGCGGGCTCGGGAGGCTCGCCGCCTGCTATCTCGACTCCCTTGCCACCCTGAGGATTGCCGCCATCGGCTACGGCATCCGCTACGAGTTCGGCATATTCGACCAGGAGATCAGGGACGGGTGGCAGGTGGAGAAGAGCGATCTCTGGCTGCGGATGGGGAACCCGTGGGAGATCTGCCGCCCGGAGATCTCCTACACGGTGCACATGGGGGGACACACCGAGCGGGTCACCGACGGGAAGGGGCGCGTCACGGTGCGCTGGGTGCCGCACCAGGGATTCAGGGGTATCGCCTACGACACCCCCGTTGCCGGCTATCGCTCCGGGATGACCGACCTCTTGCGCCTCTGGAAATCGGAGGCGCTGGAGGCCTTCGACCTCGGTGCCTTCAACGTGGGGGACTACTACCGCGCGGTCGACGAGAAGGTCCGTTCGGAGACGGTGACGAAGGTCCTCTACCCGAACGACGGCGTGGAGGCGGGAAAGAAGCTGCGCCTCGTGCAGCAGTATTTCTTCGTCTCCTGCTCCTTGCAGGACATGATCAGGATACACCTGCTGCGGGGGAGGAGCCTCGACACCTTTGCCGAAAGCTTCGCCATCCAGATGAACGACACCCACCCCTCCATCGCGGTTGCAGAGCTCATGCGACTTCTGGTGGACGAGCACGGCTGTGAATGGGAGGCGGCGTGGGAGATAACCCGGAAGGCGGTGGCCTACACAAACCACACGCTCCTCCCCGAGGCGCTGGAAAAATGGCCCCTGGAGACCTTCGCCGCTCTCCTCCCCCGGCACCTGGAGATCATCTACGAGATCAACCAGCGCTTCCTCGACGAGGTGCGCAGCACCCGGCAGTGGGACGACGGGCGGATCGCCCGCGTCTCCATCATCGACGAGAGTGGCGGGCGCTACGTGCGCATGGCGCATCTGGCGTGCGTGGGGAGCCACACCATAAACGGCGTGGCGGCGCTGCACAGCGAACTCCTGAAGGAGACGGTGCTCAAGGATTTCCACGAGCTCTTCCCGGAACGATTCTGCAACGTTACCAACGGCGTCACCCCCCGCCGCTGGATGGTCCTTGCCAACCCGGGGCTTGCAGAGCTCATCACCGAGAAGATCGGCGAGGGGTGGGTAAGCCACCCCGACGCCCTGCGGGGGCTGGAAAAGTACTCGAAGGACCCCCTCTTCCAGCAGCGCTGGCAACAGGTAAAGACCGCGAACAAGGCCCGCCTTGCCGCTCTCATCCGGGATCGCACCGGTATAGAGGTGGATCCGGGGAGCCTCTTCGACGTCCTCGTGAAGAGGATCCACGAGTACAAGCGCCAGCACCTGAAGGTGCTCCACATCGTCACGCTCTACAACAGGATCAAGCGCGATCCCGGCGTGCACATCACCCCGCGCACCTTCATCTTCGGCGGCAAGGCCGCGCCCGGCTACTACATGGCGAAGCTCATCGTGAAGCTCATCAACTCCGTCGGCGCGATGGTGAACAGCGACAGCGACGTCGCCGGTCGGCTCAAGGTGGTCTTCTTCCCTGATTTCAACGTCACCCACGGCCAACTCGTCTACCCCGCCGCCGACCTCTCCGAGCAGATCTCCACGGCGGGGAAGGAGGCGTCCGGAACCGGGAACATGAAATTCTCCCTGAACGGCGCCCTCACCATCGGGACCCTCGACGGCGCGAATATCGAGATAAGGGAGGAGGTGGGCGCGGAGAACTTCTTCCTCTTTGGCCTCGACGCGCCCCAGGTGCTCTCCCTGAAGTCGGGAGGATACCGGCCATACCCGCTGTACGAGGGGAACGCCCCCCTCAGGGAAGCGATTGACAGCATCGCCTCCGGAGTCTTCTCCGGCGGCGACAGGAGCCTCTTCCGCCCCTTGGTGGACCACCTGATGGGGAGCGACGACTATCTCCTGCTGGCGGACTACCAGGACTACATCGACTGCCAGGACAGGGTAGATGCCGCGTTTGCAGACCGCGGGAGATGGAGGGAGATGTCCATACTGAACGTGGCCCGCATGGGAAAATTCTCCTCCGACCGGGCAATAGCGGAGTACTGCTCGCAGATCTGGCACGCCTCCCCCGTGCCGCAGTAGGGCCTCCCGTGACGGGAGGATCGTGAGGAGCCCAGCGGATGATCATCGCCTCCGCCTTTTTCATAATCGTCTTCTTCTACAGCCTCATCTCCGAGCGCTTGCGCAAAACTGTCATCACCCCGCCGATGCTCTTTACCGCGGGCGGGGTGGCACTCGTCCTCGCACTGCCGGGGGTGCGCGAGATCGACGTTGAGCGGCAGAGCATGCTGAAGCTCGCCGAGCTCGGCCTTGTGATGCTCCTCTTCACCGACGCCAGCCGCATTAACCTCAAGAGCATCCGCAGCCCCGAACGGGTCCAACTCCGCCTTCTCACCGTCGGCATGCTCCTGACGATCCTCCTCGGCGCCCTCGCCGCCCGCGTCATCTTCCCAACCCTTTCGCTGTGGGAAGCAGGGATACTTGGAGCCATTCTCGCTCCCACCGATGCCGGGCTCGGGGAGGTGATCGTGCAGAGCCCGCGGGTGCCAAAGCCGATACGGCAGGCGCTCAATGTGGAGGCGGGGCTGAACGACGGTCTTTCGGTACCCTTCCTCATGTTCTTCATCGCGGAGGCGAAGGCGGTGACCGAGGGTGGCGGCGCGGCCCTTTTGCGCTATCTGTTCGAGCAGCTGGTGATGGGGGGGGTCGCAGGGGGTGGTGCAGGGCTCATCGGCGGTGTCCTGCTCGGGCTTGCCTGCCGCAGGGGGTGGATGGCCGAACCGGTGCAGCAGCTGGGTTTTGCCATGGTCCCTATTCTCGCCATGATCGCCTGCATACCGGTCGGGGGAAGTGTCTTCATAGCCGCCTTTTGCGCCGGCCTGACGGTTCAGGTGGGATTCAGGGATGCCGGTCCCCTCAGCATAGAGTTCACCGAGGGGTGGGGGCAGCTCTTTGGCTACTTTGTCTTCTTTTTTCTCGGCCTCGTCGGGGTCTTTTCCTTCAGCCACTTCAACATGAGCCACCTCGTGTACGCGGTGGCAAGCCTGACCGCGGTGCGGATGCTGCCGGTGGCCCTCTCGCTGGCAGGTACAGGGCTGAGCGCCGCCACAGTCCTCTTCATCGGATGGTTCGGGCCACGGGGGCTCGCCTCCATCGTCCTTGGCCTCGTCTTCCTGGAACAGGAGGCACACCTGCCGGGGGAGGAAACGATCAGGCTGGCGGTCATAGTGACGGTTCTTCTGAGCATCTTCCTGCACGGTGCGAGCGCGACTCCGGGGATCGAGCTGTATGCCGGAAAGGAGGCGAAAAGCGCCGCCGTCGCCGAGAAGGAGTAGCCCCCGGGAGGGGGTCAACTGATACCGGGCATGGAGCCCCGGCCCCCTGCAGGAATGGGGGGTGCGAGCCCGGTGCCCGCAATGCCAAGAAAGGAGAGACGCATGAACAAAAAGAGGAGCAATAGGCACATGTTGCTGCCGGCGTTACGGCTGCTGGTGGTCCCTGCCGTCGCGGCGGCCGTCCTGGCCGGATCGGTGGCCGAGGCAGCGGAGCCGTACGTCTACCCGAAGCAGGGGCAGAGCAAGGACCAGATGGAAAAAGACAAGTACTCCTGCTACCAGTGGGCCAAGGGGGAATCGGGCTTTGATCCGATGAAGGCGCCGACCGCCACTGCGGCCGCCCCGACGAAGAAAGGGGGAGCGGTACGGGGGGCCGCCGGCGGTGCCGCACTTGGCGCCGCGGTCGGTGCGATAGCGGGCGATGCAGGCAAGGGGGCCGCCATCGGCGCGGCGTCGGGCGGTATTGTCGGGGGCGTCCGCAAGCGGCGCAGCGAATCGGAACAGGAGGCGTACCAGCAACAGCAGTCGGCCTCCTATGACAAAGGCAGAGGCGAATACGACAGGGCCTGGAGCGCGTGCCTCGAAGGGAAAGGGTACACCGTCAAGTAGGGAAACCCGCGGCAGCGAAAGGAGGAAGACGTGACAAAGCTATCGACATGGCTGATCGCAGCCACAGTTTTACTCGCGACCGCGCAGGCGGGGGGGGCGGATACCGGGTGGACCTGCGCACTGACCAGGGGGATACAGTGCGACCCCGACGAGGGGTGCGTGGATCTCTCCCCGCAGGAGATGAACCTCCCGCGCTTCGTGCGCATAGACTCCGCGGCGAAGACCATGACCTCTCTCGACAAGCAGGTGCCGCGCAAGACAAAGATCGCCTCCGTCGAGCGGGTAAGTGAGATGACCGTGATGCACGGGACGGAGCTGCGCGGATGGACGCTGGCACTGGCGGAGGATTCCGGAGACGTGACACTGAGCGCTGCGGGAGACGGCGAGGGTTTCATCGTGTTCGGGACGTGCATCCAGCAGTAGCAGACGCCGGTGGCAGATACGCGTCGTGCATGATCCGAAATGGGAAGGGCGGCAACTTGATGTGCCGCCCTTCTTTTTTGCTCCCTGCCCGGCAGCGCCCGCCGGGGGAAGGTATCTTCCCCCCGCAGAGCAGAAGACGCCTGTCAGGTGCTGCTCTTTTGCAGTACCGCAACGCCCGCGACAGATCCAGGCTCGTCCCCGGCTACTGGTACTATCGGGGCAGCCGCCCCGACTCCCTGCCCATCCCGCCCCTGTTGCAGAAAGTCCTCGGCGTTCAGTCGACCGAACAGGTTTATAAGCTGTGCGACCAGTCCGGTCCACCCCGTCTGATGGCTGGCACCGACCCCGGCCCCGTTGTCGCCGTGGAAGTACTCGTAAAAGAGGAGGTTGTCGCGCCAGTGAGGATCGTTCTGCATCTTCTCCACTCCGCCAAAGACTGGGCGGCGCCCGCTTTCGTCACGCAGGAAGATGCGTGCAAGGCGCGAGGCGATCTCCCGGGCAATCTCGAACAGGTTCATCATGTTCCCCGACCCGGTCGGGCACTCTATGGTAAAGCTGTTGCCGTAGTACAGGTAGTACTGTATGAGGGCCCTGATAATGAGGGCGTTCACCGGCATCCAGATGGGGCCGCGCCAGTTGGAGTTGCCGCCGAACATCCCGGTGTCGGATTCGGCGGGGAGGTAGCGGACCTGGTAGCGCTCCCGTCGAACCTCCATCTCGTACGGATGATCGAGATGGTAGCGGGAAAGAGCCCTGATCCCGTAGGGACTGAGGAACTCGTTCTCGTCGAGCATGCGGCTCAGGATCCGGCGCAGCTTCTTCCCGTCCACCAGCGCCGCTATCCCCCTTTCGGCCACGCCGTACTGCCCCGGTCCGGTCACATGGATGGTGTCGCGCAGCTCAGGCATGCGGGCAACCCGTGCGTGGATTGCCGCAGTCGCCCGGGGAGATCGCTCACGCTGCCTCTTTTCGATCACGGTTGTGGCGCAAAGGGGGAGAAGTCCCACCATGGAGCGCACCTTCAGCGGGACGGCGGTGCCGTCCGGCTTCCTCAGAAGGTCGTAGTAGAATCCGTCCTCCTCATCCCACAGGCCGGCATTGCCGTCCCCCAAACGGTTGATGGCCGCGGCGATCCACAGGAAGTGCTCCATGAACTTCGTTGTCATCTCCTCGTATACCGGGTCGTGCACGGCGAGCTCGCAGGCGAGCTCCGCCATGTTCTGGCAAAAGAGCGCCATCCACGCAGTTCCGTCCGCCTGTTCAAGATGCCCGCCTGTCGGCAGCGGTGCGCTGCGATCGAAGATGCCGATGTTGTCGAGCCCCAGGAACCCGCCTTCGAAGACGTTCTTGCCGAAGCGGTCCTTGCGGTTCACCCACCAGGTGAAGTTCATGGAGAGCTTGTTGAAGATGCTCTTGAGGAAATCGACCTCCAGCGGGCGTCCCTGAATTTTTCCCATGTTGTGCATGAAGAGGCAGGCCCAGGCGTGCACCGGAGGATTGACGTCACTGAAATTCCATTCGTAGGCCGGAATCTGTCCGCTCGGATGGAGGTACATGGCGCTGGTCATCAGCTGCAGCTGCTCCTTGGCGAAATCGGGATCTGCCATCTGCAGGGCCACGGTGTGGAAGGCGAGATCCCAGGCGGCATACCAGGGATACTCCCACTTGTCGGGCATGGAGATGATGTCGTCATTTATCATGTGGAACCATTCGCTGTTGCGCACCCCCCTGTGATCGGAGGAGATCGGGTCGATGTTGTGCTCGTCCAGCCACTGGTTCAGGTCGAAGTAGAAGTACTGCTTGCTCCAGAGCATCCCCGCCAGCGCCTGGCGGATCACTCGCGCTTCATCCTCGCTGACGGTGGAGGGAGTGATGGCGCGGTAGAAGTCGTCCGCCTCCGCCAGGCGGGCCGCCATAATCCCGGAAAATGCGGTGCCGAAGGGATCGCTCATCTCCGCCGGCGGGACGGCGCTCAGGCGCAGGGAAATCGAGATACTCTCTCCCGCGCCGACCGTGACCTGATAGTGGGCGGCCACCTTCGTGCCGGTTTTCTCCGGGTTCACCGCACCCTTGCGCCCCCCGACGACATAGTCGTTGATGCCATCCTTCGCATAGGGCGAACTGTTCGGCGTGCCGAAGATGCGCTGGTTGTTCGTCTCGTTGTCGGTGAAAAGGAGTGAAGGGTCACCGTCGCAGTACAGGAAGTACTCCTCGAGGGATTGCCGAAAGAGATCATCCGTGTGCGAGGCGGCTACGGTGGGGCAGCGGGCACCATCCACCGCTTTCAGGACCGGTTTCCTTCCTCCGCCGCTCCACGACCAGGTGTTGCGGAACCACAGGGTGGGAAGCAGGTGGATCTTCGCCGCTTCAGGGCCCCGATTTGCCACCGTCACACGCACCAGCAGGTCCGTCGGAGAGTTCTTCGCGTACTCCACGAAGACGTCGAAGTACCGGTCCTCGCTGAAGACGCCGGTATCGATAAGCTCGTACTCGAGCTCGTTGCGGCCGCGCACCCTGTTGTTCTCCAAAAGATTGTCGTACGGGTAGGGGGCCTGCGGATACTTGTAGAGGTACTTCATGTATGAGTGGGTCGGGGTGCTGTCGAGGTAGTAGTAGTATTCCTTGACGTCCTCGCCGTGATTCCCCTCGCTGTTGGTGACTCCAAAGAGGCGCTCCTTCAGGATCGGGTCCTCTCCGTTCCAGAGTGCGAGACTGAAGCAGAGGACCTGGTGGTCGTCGCTGACGCCGGCCAGCCCGTCCTCCCCCCAGTGATAGGCACGGGAGCGGGCCTGGTCGTGGCTGAAGTAGTCCCAGGCGTCGCCATTATCACTGTAGTCCTCCCGCACCGTCCCCCACTGGCGCTCCGACAGGTACGGCCCCCACTTCCGCCAGGGAACCTGCTGCTCACGTGCTTCCTGCAGGCGAAGAGTTTCAGCAGGTGTAGTGGAATTCTCAGATTTTTTCATGCTGTGAGCCCTCCTCTTTTGAGCTTTTAATCCCACCGCCGTTTACCTCAACAGGTGTAACGAAAAAGCATCTACAGCAAAAAAGAGCAGCACCGCGGCAAGAACCACCAGCCGCATCATTAATTGCCGCCAATGTCTGCACCGAGAAAAAGAATATCGCTCAGGTCGCGTCTATGCCAGCAGCAGAGTGGGACAAAGCCTGCTTTTGTGAGCGCCGGCGGGAGATGCGAGCGGTGCACGTGACGGAGGAACGGTGGAAGGAATGTTCGGAAACGTGTGGGACGTGGGAGGCGTTTGCGGAGCGGCTTGAAAGCCCGCCCCGCGACAGAAGAGGATGTGCGAAGCTGCAGGCGCTGCTGGTGACTAGAGAAGCGCCAGGTCTGCAGCCTTTCGCGCATGGATCGCTGCAGTATCGAAGAGAGGAGTAGACGAATCCGCAGGGGGAAGCAGGAGTGCGATCTCCGTGCAGCCGAGGATCACCCCTTCCGCCCCGCGCTCCACGAGGCCCGCGACAATCGTGCGGAACGCGTCGCGGGACGCCGCGTCTATCTTCCCGAGGCAGAGCTCCTCGAAGATGACCCGGTGCACGAGGTCGCGGTCCTCCTGATCCGGGACGAGGACCTCGAATCCGTGATCCACCCGAAGGCGCTCCCGATAGAACGCCTCCTCCATGGTGAAGCGGGTACCGAGGAGGCCGACCGTGGAGATGCCTTTTTCTTTGATCGCCTGCGCCGCTGCATCGGCTATATGGAAAAGAGGAATATCGACAGCCGCCTCGATCGCTCCATAGACCTTGTGCATCGTGTTGGTGCACAGCACCAGGAAGTCGGCCCCTGCGGCCTTCAGCGCACGTGCCGCATCGGCAAGGACCTCCCCTGCCGCAACCCACTCCCCCGAGCTTTGCAGCTGCTCTATCTCGTGAAAATCCACGCTGTACAGGACCAGCTTCGCGGAATGAAACCCGCCGAGCGACTCCTTGATCTTCTCATTGATGACCTGGTAGTACGAAACCGTCGACTCCCAGCTCATCCCCCCTATCAGCCCGATGGTTTTCATTTCTGGACCTCTTTCTGTGGCATTGGAATCCGGAAAAGCTCTGCATACGTTCCCCCTCCCTGGACGGGAGGGGGACAGGGGGTGGGTGAAGCTGCCATCTGCTGGAATGGTGGCACCTTCCCCCCCACCCTGTCCCTCCCCCGCAAGGGGGGAGGGGACCCGTTCAACCTCCGGCGCGATTTCCATAGACCCTGTTTTAGTGGCTGGCAAAGAAACTGCGGAAAGAGTCGATCGTTCTGTCTACATCCGCGGCGGTGACGTCGAGGTGGGTGACGAGGCGGATGCTGTCACCGCGCCCGAGAAGGATCCCTTCCGCCGCCATCGCCTCGCGCAGCCGGTCAGCGCTTCCTGCAGGGGGTGTCACGAAGAGCATGTTGGTCTGAGCCTGAGAGACGGCGAGTTCCTCTATGCCGGCCAGCCCCTCGGCAAGGCGCTGCGCGTTTTCGTGGTCCTCGGCGAGCCTGTCCACATTGTTCTGCAGAGCGTGGATCCCTGCGGCGGCGAGGATACCTGCCTGGCGCATGCCGCCACCCGCCACTTTGCGCCACCTGCGCGCCTTGGAGATGAGCTCTGACCCGGCACAGAGCACGGAACCGACCGGCGCCCCGAGCCCCTTGGAAAGGCAGACCGAGACGGAATCGAACCTGGAGGCGATGACGGAGACCGGCACATCGAGCTCGACCGCCGCGTTAAAGACACGGGCGCCGTCGAGATGGAGCGCGAGGCCGTGGCTCAGCGAGCACTCTTTTGCCGCGTCGAGGTACTCAAGCGGCAGGACGCGTCCCCCTTGGGTGTTCTCGAGGCAAAGAAGCTTTGTAACTGCGTGGTGGTAGTCGCGCGGCTTCACCATGGAGGAGACCTTCGCGAGATCGAGGGTGCCGTCCTCCTCGAACTCGATCGGCTGCGGCTGAACCCCTCCAAAGATCGCGGCGCCCCCACCCTCCCAGCGATAGAGGTGTGCGTGCTGTCCGCAGATGTATTCGTCTCCCCGCGCGCAGTGCGACAGGAGGGCGAGGAGGTTACTCATCGTACCGCTGGGGACAAAGAGAGCATCCTCCATCCCGAGCATCTCCGCGGCGAGCCGCTCCAGACGGTTCACCGTCGGGTCTTCACCGTAGACGTCGTCCCCCACCTCCGCCTCCAGCATAGCAGCACGCATTGCGGCAGACGGACGGGTCACCGTATCGCTTCTAAGATCAACAGTCTTCATACTCTCCTCTGAAGTGTCACTTGATTTATAACTGGGTCGGGTATGTCGTAGCCAAGGCAAATCCCCCCTGTCCCCCTTGGGGGGGACGCGAGGCCTCCTCCAGCGCTACGTGGAAAATTGGCCTCGACCTCTCGTTCCCAGGCTCCTGCTTGGGGACGCAGCTGCCCGCGAGGCTCCGCCTCGCCAATGCCGCTTCTTGCTTTCCCGCTGGCGCGGATGCAAAGCTGGAGCTTTGCCCCCAAGTGCGTTCCCAAGATGACCTTGGGAACGAGCAGGCGTAGTGCGAGTTCCCAGCTACGCAAAAAAAAGCCCCTGACCTCGCAGCCACTTTAATAAAAGTTTCAGGCAAAGCCAAGGGCTTTATGGCCGCACAACCTTGTTGCCGCGGCTCGAACCGCCGACCGGTGACGCGGTTACTTCCCCTTTTCCATATTCATCTTCATCATCTCGCACCCTTTAACTACTTCGTCCGCCTCCGCGATCACCTTCTTCGGATCCGGCGTCTGCGCCTTCACTTCCTTTTCGAGCAGGTCCAGATGCTGCCGAAGGGATGAAAGGCGCCCCTCCATTGTCTTGATATGCTCGTCCATCTGCTGCCGCACATCTGCAGGTATCCCCCTTTTGTGCTCGTCATGGTGCTTCTTCATGAGCCCGAAGCTGCGCCTCATCTCCTCAACAGCAGTCTCCGCAAACTCCTTATCTACCTTCCCCGTCCTGCGCACCTCCGACTTCAGGGTCTGGGCAAAGATCTCCATGCTCTGCCTGTAAGCCATCCCGAGCTTGTGGTGTGTATCCTCCATCATCCTGTGCATGCCTCCGCCGCTCATCCCGCCCGGCTCAAGGCCATGGGCCTGGTGCGGCGGCTGCGCTGCAGCATTTCCGGCGCAGAGGCATCCGGTGAGTAGTATTACGTTCAGGATCATTTTCCTCTTCATGGCACGCTCCCTTTGATCCACTTTGTTCATGCTGAGTTAGGCCTCCAGCTAAAGCCTATCCCCGGGTCGAAGTGGATGCAAACGGCTGTGCTGCAAAGGAAAATCAAGTTCTCACGAAGTCGGGACTTGAGAAGCTGTAGGGGAAGTTCATGTGGTCGGTGTAGGTGCCGGCGAGGATGGCTGCCACATCCTCCGTAAAGACCAGTTCCTCGTCGGTGGGTATCACGTAGACCCTCACCGGAGACCAGTCGGCGCTTATCAAGGTCTCCCGGCTCCGGCTCATGGCGGAGTTGTTGCGCGCCTCATCCAGCACGATCCCGATATGCTCCAGCCCGCGTAGTGCAAGCGCCCGGATTTGGGCCCCCATCTCCCCGACCCCGGCGGTAAAGACGACGGCGTCGAGGCTGCCGATTACCGCCAGGTACGAGCCTATGTACTTGCGCAGCCGGTACGCCTCCATCTCGAGCGCAAGCCGGCAGCGCTCGTCCCCCTCCTCTGCGTGGCTAACGACGTCGCGCCGGTCCACGAAGCGCCCGGTGATGCCGAGAATGCCGCTTTCCTTGTTGAGAAGTGCATCCATCGCCTCGGCGCTCACACCTTCTCTCTGCATGATGAAAAGGGGGATGGAAGGATCGATGTCGCCGCAGCGGGTCCCCATCAGCGCCCCTTCGAGGGGGGTGAGCCCCATGCTGGTATCGATGGAGACGCCGTTTTTGATGGCGCAGTGCGACACGCCGTTGCCGATGTGCAAGGTGATGACGTTGCACTGGGACGCTTCTTTTCCGAGGAGGGCGGCGGCGCGCTTGGAGACGTAGAGATGGGAGGTGCCGTGAAACCCGTAGCGGCGCACCCCGTGCCTCTCGTACCACCCGTAGGGGAGCGGATAAAGGTAGGCGTGCTGCGGCATCGTCTGATGGAACGCGGTGTCGAATATAGCCACCTGCGGGACGCCGGGGAGCACCTCCATCGCCGCGCGGATGCCGACGATATTGGGCGGGTTGTGCAGCGGGGCGAGGTGCTGTACGGCTTCAACCTCTTTGAGCACCTCGTCGTCGATGAGGACAGACCTGGTGAAGCGCTCTCCGCCATGGACGACCCGGTGCCCGACCGCGGAGATGTCGGAGATCCTCCGCAGGGGGCCGTGGCCGTGTGCGGTGAGGGTACGCAGGACGAGGTCGACAGCTGCACGATGATCCGGGCACTCCGACTCCTCTCGGTGCTTTTCCCGTCCCGGCACCTCGTGCACGATGTAGGAGCCGCCGACGACGACCCGCTCGACGGCCCCTTTGGCGACGACTTCTCTTTTTTCCCAGTCGTAGAGTTGGTACTTCAGCGACGAGCTTCCGCAATTCAAGGAAAGAATCTGCATGGGGGGAGCCTCCTTCATCTGGGTGTTTGATTGGCAATGCAGTCCATGTAGGCCGGGATAAGCCGCAGGCGTTCCCGGCATCTCCCACGGCAGCGGCGCAGCTACCTGCCGGCAACGCTGCGCTTATGCCGGCCTACATGGAAAACGATAGACCCGGATTACCGCCCTATCCCTCCCCTTGAAAGGGAGGGGGCGCCTGGGATCCTGTTCTACCAAAGGGTGACGGGTCGAGCTCGGCAAATTCGCGAGAAAACCCAAGGCGGGCGGACTAGCGGGAGACTGCTAAAAGAGGGACTTCCTGTTCAATCTCCTGCTGTTCGGGCAACCACCCTCCCAGCAGGTTGCGAAACTGCGCGATGACGTGGGACTTAACTTCGGCAACGGTCACGGGGCGCCCGCACACCTCCGCCACGGATGCAACCGGACACGCGGGGATGCCGCAGGGGTTGATACTCCGAAACGCGCTGAGGTCGTTGTTCACGTTGATGGCAAAGCCGTGCATCGATACCCAATGCCGCACCCCTACCCCGATGGAGGCGACCTTCCCCCCTGCCGACCACACTCCCGTCTTTCCGGGAACCCGGAACGCTTCCCCGCCGAGATTTGTGACGGTGCGGATAAGGACCTCTTCGAGAAACCGGAGGTAGTGCCGGAGGTCCTTGCCGCGGCGCCCCAGCCTGATGATGGGGTATCCCACCAGTTGCCCCGGTCCGTGATAGGTGACATCGCCGCCGCGATTGATGCGGACCGCTGCCACGGAGGGATCAAGAATGTTTCCGGCATCGCCGCCGCGCCCGATGGTGTACACCGGGTGGTGCTCGAGAAGGAGGAACGTTTCCCCCCTCCGCTCGGCGTGGACTTCCGCCGCCAGCTGCTCCTGCAGGGTTAAAGCGTCGCCGTAGCTGATGATCCCCAAGTCACGGATTTCCATGGTCGTGCCTTTCGAAGGTCCGTCCCCGCTTCACCGATTCCGGCTGAAGGTCCCCCCTCCTTTGACGGGAGGGGGACAGGGGGTGGGTGAAGCTGCCAGATGCTGAAACGGTGGCACCTTCCCCCCCACCCTGCCCCTCCCCCGCAAGGGGGGAGGGGACGTTCTTACCAACCTCTCCCGGAATGAAGCGACGAGGACGATGTGGTGCAGGCCGGCATAAACCGCAGGCGTTTCCGGCCGTATCGTGTCGAGTCTGCCGGAACCGCGGCGCTTATGCCGGCCCGCTTTCGTTACGCGTGGATTACCGACTTGTGCACATCGAGGGCGGCTTCCTTCACCGCTTCGGCCAGAGTCGGATGCGCATGGAACATGGTCGCCAGCTCCTTCGAGCTTCCGCCGAGCGCCATAAAGGAGACCCCCTGGGCTATCATGTCAGAGGCGCGCGGCCCGACGATGTGGATGCCGAGAACCTTGTCCGTCTCCTTGTGGGCGAGGATCTTCACGAAGCCGTCCGTCTCGTCCATGCAGCGGGCGCGACCGTTGGCGATAAAGCTGAACTTGCCGCAGGCGTACGGAATCCCCTCTTCCTGCAGCGATTGCTCGGTCCTCCCCACCGAGGCAGCTTCCGGCCAGGTGTAGGCGATGCCGGGGATCGTCGAGTAGTGCACCTTCGCCTGCAGCCCGGCAAGCTTTTCGGCAAAAGCGAACCCTTCCTCCGATGCCTTGTGCGCGAGTAGCGGTCCGGGGATGAGGTCGCCGATGGCATAGATTCCGGGAGCGGAGGTCTGGTAGTTTTCATCCACCTCGATCCTGCCGTTGGCCGTCTTCACACCCGCTTCCTCAAGGCCTAGCCCCGTCAGCACAGGCTTTCTCCCCACCGCCACGAGAACCTTGTCCGCTACCAGCTCCTCTTTCTTTTCTCCCGCCTCGAGAGAAAGAACCGCTTTCCCGTTCTGCACGGTGCACCCGGTGACCTTCGTCCCCATGCGGAAGTCGAGCCCCTGTTTCTTCAGGACCCGCATCAAGGCTTCGGTAACCTCACCGTCCGTAAAGGGCAGCATCTTCGGGAGCATCTCCACGACAGTCACCTTCGCTCCGAGGCGGCGCCACACCGAGCCGAGCTCCAGCCCGATGTAGCCGGCGCCGACCACCACGAGGTGCTGTGGTACCGCGCTCAGTTCCAGTGCTTCCTTGGAGCTGATGAGCGTCGTTCCGTCAAAGGGGAGTGAAGGCACTTCCACCGGCATGCTGCCGGTAGCGAGCAGCACCCTCTTCGCCGTCACGGTCTGCGTCCCCGCCTCTACCTTCACCTCGACCCTCTGCACCCCGTCCCCCGCAGGCTTCAGGATCTTCCCGCAGCCGTTCAGCACCTCGACCTTGTTCTTCTTGAAAAGGTAGGCGATCCCGTCGGTCAGCTTCTTCACCACGTCGTTCTTGCGGGCGAGCATCTTCGCGAGGTTCAGTACCGGCGGTGTGACCTCCACGCCGTGACTTGCGAACTTGTCGCGGGCCATGAGGAAGTGCTCGCTGGAGTCGAGAAGCGCCTTGCTGGGGATGCACCCCTCATTGAGGCAGACGCCTCCCATCGTCTTTCTTTTTTCCACCACTAGGACCTTCTGCCCCAGTTGCGCTGCGCGAATTGCTGCCACATATCCACCCGGCCCGGCGCCGAGAATTACCAGATCGTAACTTTGCTCACTCATACCGTGCTCCTCTCTTCGTAGTTTTTTCGCCGCCCTGGGCGGCACTTTCTCATTTATCCCCTGAGACACTGAGAACACAGAGGAACCGCAATAGATCCCAACAGGAGGGGAGTTATCAATGAATCGGCCACTTCCTGATTCCTCTATGTTCTCCGTGCCTCCGGGACTTCCGACGCACCCTTTTCTACACCAGGAGCTCTTTCGCCTGCCCCTCGGCATGGTACGACGAGCGCACCAGCGGGCCGGCCTCCACGTGGGAAAATCCGAGCTCCCCCCCCAGATGCTCCAGCCAGGAGAACTCCCCCGGGGTGACGTACTTCACCACGGGGAGGTGGTGCAGGCTCGGGCGCAGGTACTGCCCGATGGTCAGCATGCGGCAGCCGTGCTCGCGGAGATCCCTCATGACCTCTGCCACCTCGTCCAGCGACTCCCCGAGCCCCACCATGAGCCCCGACTTCGTCGGAATATCCGGGAAGCGCTCTGCGAAGGCGCGCAGGAGGTTCAGCGACCAGCGGTACTCCGCGCCTGGGCGCACCGTGGGGTAGAGCCGCGGCACCGTCTCCAGGTTGTGATTGAAGACGTCCGGGAGGTTCGGGGCGAGGCTCTCGAAGGCGAGATCGAGTTTTCCGCGAAAGTCGGGCACCAGGATCTCCACCTGCACCGAAGGGGTCGTCTGTCGCACTTCCTTTATGCAGCTGGCGAAGTGGCCGGCGCCGCCGTCGGGGAGGTCGTCGCGGGTCACCGAGGTCACCACCGCGTACTTCAGCCCCATGACCTGCACCGCGCCGGCGAGCTTTTGCGGTTCATCAGCGTCGAGCGGGGCGGGCCGGCCGTGGGCGACGTCGCAAAACGGGCACCTGCGGGTGCAGACAGCCCCCATGATCATGAAGGTCGCGGTGCCGAGCCGGAAGCACTCACCCATGTTCGGACAGTTCGCCTCCTCGCACACCGTGTTCAGGCTGCTCTTGCGCAGTATCCCGGTGATCCGCTCCACCTCGCTGCCGCAGGGGGATTTCACCTTCAGCCACTTCGGCTTCGGGAGCGCGGGCGCGTGGCTCGCACCCTGTTTCTGCCGGCTTTTTTGACCTATTTCCTCAATCATCTTCATAGCTCCGCTTCAGTTTATGCCTCTTCGCAAGGCTCTTCCGGTAATCCGGGAGTCAGCATCAGGAAGATCCCCCCTCCCTTGACGGGAGGGGGACAGGGGGTGGGTGAAGCTGCTGTATGGCTGAAATGGTGGCACCTTCCCCCCCACCCTGTCCCTCCCCCGCAAGGGGGGAGGGGACGTCCGACCGGCGGTCCCTGGTTTTACCGGATGCCACTTTCGCAAGGGGGGAAGGGACGCTGTGCCCTGCTGCAGCCTCGTTGGTCGCTCCGTGATTTTTGCCGGCGGAGCACAGCGTCTTTCCCGACCGTCGGCGCCTACGACAGGAGCGCGTCCGGCGCCTCCATGATCGACTTCAGTTCCGCCAGGTACTTCGCGGCATAGGCGCCGTCGTGCACCCTGTGGTCGGCGGAGATGGTAACCCTCATGGTGCGGGCGATGCCGACCTCACCATTCTTGGCAACGACCTCATCCTTCACCTTCCCGACCGCGAGGATCGCCGAGAGCCCCGGGGGGACGATGGCGATGAAGTCCTCCACCCCCAGCATCCCCATGTTGGAGATGGCGAAGGTGCCGCCGGAGAGCTCTTCCTTGCCGAGCTTACCTTCCTTGGCGAGCCCCACCAGCTCGCGGCTTTTCACCCCGATCTCCGTTGCCGGGAGTTCCTGGCACTTCCTGATCACCGGCATGATGACCCCGTCGTCCAGCCCGACCGCGACCGCCATGTTGACGTCCGCGTGCAGCGCGATGTTCTTCTCTGCGTAGGAGGCGTTCAGCAGGGGGAACTTCTGCAGCGCGACGGCGCACCCCTTGATGAGGATGTCGTTGATGGAGACCTTCGTCCCCTTTTCTTTCAAGGCTCGGCAAGCCGACTCGGCAGCCCCCATGTCG
The DNA here is from genome assembly GCF_021044625.1 of Geomonas sp. RF6. Lineage (NCBI taxonomy): Bacteria > Pseudomonadati > Thermodesulfobacteriota > Desulfuromonadia > Geobacterales > Geobacteraceae > Geomonas > Geomonas sp. RF6. Next base: position 99,279 of record NZ_CP087999.1, read on the forward strand.
ATCGCCACGGTGACCATGTAGTGCGGAATGGTGGTCCACGAGTTCGTCACCGTCTTCGCGATGGCGGCGCGCATCCCCTGGAGCGGCTGCAGCGTCTCAGCTGGCGTTGCCACGGCGGCTGCCGCCGGTGCCTCCTGGGAGCCGGAAGCACTCTGCTCGGCCGGAGCCTGGGCCCCGCCTGCGAGGAAGGCCTCGATCTGCGCGTCGGTGACTTCTACCTCCGCTACCACCGCGAGGTCCGCCCCGACCGGGAGCACATCGCCGTCGGTGGCAATCTTCTTGCGCAGCACGCCGGCGCAGGGGGACTCCATCACGTTCACGATCTTGTCCGTCTCCACCTCGGCGACCGCCATCCCCGGCACGATCGGCGCCCCTTCCTCGACCAGCCACTGCACGAGGGTCCCTTCCTCCATGGTAAGCCCCCATTTCGGCATGGTGAGGGTCTGGATACCTGCAGGCGCGGCGGCACCTGCTGCGGGGGGGGCAGACGCTTCCTGCGCGGAGTCGGCCGCGGAGGCGTCCCCCCCGCCAAAGCTCGCCACGAAGCTGTCCACGTCCCCATCGGAGACGCTCGCCTTTGCGATAACTCCCAGAAGCGCCCCCACCGGGAGGGTCTCATTTTCCCCGGCAACCTTCCGCACCAGGATTCCGGTCTGGGTCGCCTCGAGGACGTTCACTATCTTGTCCGTCTCCACCTCGGCTATCGCCATGCCGAGCTCGATCTCCGTACCTTCCTCAATAAGCCATTGCACGAGGGTCCCTTCTTCCATGGTGAGACCCCACTTCGGCATCGTCAGTTCAGCCAGATTTGCGCTCATTTCACACCTCTTTTCTCGTTCGGATTGCTCCGGTCATAGGGCATTGTAGAATCGGCCGCTGGCGGTGAACCCCATCCCCACCCTGACCCTCCCCTTGAAAGGGAGGGGACGACAGGCGGCATCAGGTATTCTCCCTCCCCTTCAGGCGGAGGAGCGGGGTCAGGACGGGATTCCAGATCTCTCGCCAGAGAGAGTCCCCTTGCGGGCGGGGGAGGCGGCGGGGGGGAGACCCGTTGGTCCCCCCCGCCCGCAAGGAGATTGACAGCCGCCGAAAATCCCGGCGGCTCAGCCGCAAAAATGCCTGGCTTCTTGGTTATGCAGCTTCCTGGGCCTTCACCACGGAGAGCGCTGCGTTGAGAACTTTCTCCGCATTGGGGATGTACAGGTCCTCCAGCGCCCCGGAGAAGGGAACCGGAGAGTGCGGCGCGGTCACCAGCTTGATCGGAGCAGCCAGCGCCTCGAAGGCGCCCTGGGCGACAACCGCCGCGATGTCCGCCGCCATCCCGGCTCTCTGATGCCCCTCGTCCACCACCACGAGCTTCCCGGTCTTCTCGACACTGTTCAGGATCGTTGCCTCGTCGAGAGGCGAGATGGTGCGCGGGTCGATGACCTCTGCGGTGATGCCGTCCTTGGCGAGCGCGTCGGCCGCCTGCAGCGCCATGTGCACCATGCGTCCGATTGCGACTATGGTGAGATCCTTCCCTTCGCGCACGATGTTAGCCTTGCCGAACGGAATGGTGTACGGCTCCGGAGCGACCTCACCCTTCATGGCGTAGAGGGCCTTGTGCTCCATGAAGATGACCGGGTTGTTGTCGCGGATCGACTCGATGAGGAGCCCCTTCGCCTCCGCCGGGGTGGAGGGGACGACGACCTTCAGCCCCGGGATGTGGGCGAAGATGTTGTACAGGCACTGGGAGTGCTGTGCCGCGGCCCGGAAGCCGGCGCCGTACATCATGCGGATAACCACAGGGGTCTGTGCCTTGCCGCCGAACATGTAGCGGAATTTTGCTGCCTGGTTCATGACCTGGTCGAAGCAGACCCCGAGGAAGTCGGAGAACATGAGCTCCACAACCGGCCTCATGCCGCAGGAGGCTGCGCCGATCGCCGCGCCGATGTAGGAGGACTCGGAGATCGGGGTGTCCATGACGCGGTCGCCGAACTTCGCGTACAGCCCCTTGGTTACCCCCAAAACCCCGCCCCAGGCGTCCATGACCCCCTGGGTGCCGCGCCCGCCGGCGTTGTCCAGGCCGAGCACGATGACTTTCTCGTCCCGCTCCATTTCCTGAGCCAGCGCTTCGTTTATCGCGTCTTTGTAGCTGATTTTTCTAGACATTGTTGGCTCCTTTCTGTGCTCAGTACGAGGTGTAGACGTCGGTGAGAAGGTCCGCGGCGGTGGGGTGCGGCGCAGCGATCGCCTTGGCGACGGACTGGTCGATGAGGGCGAGAACTTCCTTGTCGATCGCCTCCAGCTCCGCGGCGGTGACGAGACCTGCCGAGGTGACCTTCTGGGCGAAGATCTTCAGGCAGTCCTTCTCCTCGCGCTGTTTCTGCACCTCCCCCGGCTGGCGATAGGTCATGGCGTCACCCTCGAAGTGGCCGTAGAAGCGCTGGGTCTTGCACTCGAGGAGGGTGGGGCCGTGCCCCTCGCGGGCGCGGCGGATCGCCTCGCCGGCTGCCTCGTACACTGCAAAGAAGTCGTTGCCGTCCACGGTCACGCCGGGCATCCCGAAGCCGGCTGCGCGGTCCGAGATATTCGGGGTGGGGACGTTGTAGGCGACGCCGGTCGATTCGGCATAGCCGTTGTTTTCGTTTATGAAGACGACCGGGAGCTTCCAGATGCTGGAGAGGTTGAGGCTCTCCAGAACGGTCCCCTGGTTGGAGGCGCCGTCGCCGAAGAAGGCGATGCCGACGGCCTTGTTGTTCTTGAACTTGGCCGCAAGCCCTGCGCCGCAGATCAGCGGAGGACCGGCACCGACGATGCCGTTGGCGCCCATCATCCCCTTCTCGAGGTCGGCGATGTGCATGGAGCCACCCTTGCCGCCGCAGGTGCCGGTCTTCTTGCCGTAGATCTCCGCCATCATGCCAGGGATCTCCACACCCTTGGCGATGCAGTGACCGTGGCCGCGGTGGGTACTGGAGATGCGGTCCTCGTCGTTCAGGTGCATGCAGACCGCGGTGGCGACCGCCTCCTCGCCGGAGTAGAGGTGCACGAAGCCGGGGATTTTCCCGGTCGCGAACTCCACGTGGAGACGCTCTTCGAATTCGCGTATCTCTTTCATTGTGCGATACGCCTTGAGCAGTTCTTCCTTCTTGAGTTTCGTAAGCATAGTTCCTCCTTCACTTTTTTTGCCTGCCGTAAGGTGAATACAGAAGTTCCGGCCTCACTTGCCCTCATGTTTTCATTGGCACCCCCTCGTCTTTCAATATGTGTGGGACCCGGTAGTTCCTAGCGTGCGCAGAAGAGGTGATCTTCCGCCGCCTTTGCCATCACCCGGTCAATGTCTATCGTTATGGGTCCTTCGAGATCCAACCAGACCCTTGGCCGGTCACGTCCGTTGAATTCCAGATCCCGCTCGCCATCGAAGGCAATCGTGCCGCTGCACGTCCTGAAAGCGCATATCTCCTTGGGGCGCAGCTCCGCCAGGTGCGACACCCCCACATCCTTCATGAGCCCCGGCGCGATCGGCACCGACACGGTGAACATCCCCTCCCCCGGCGGCACTAGGTTCATGCGCAGCCCGTACGGGGCCCAGCGCTTCACCGGGTGCAGGTACCCCGCGATCGCTGAAAGCCCGATCGCGCTCGGCGAGGCGAAGGTGACAAAGAGCTCCCGCAGGTGGTCCGGTTCCCAGAGGGCGCGGGTGCCGACCCAGCAGTCGGTACAGACACAGAGGTCGACGAGGGCGATCTCGTGGCCGTTGCCGTTCAGGTCCACGTGGAGGACCTTGTTCTGGCAAGCGACCTCCGCGGCGGAGACCTTGTCCATCGCCACCAGCCCGGCCGCCAGCCCGGCGACCGTCGCCTCCCTGATCTCGGGGAAGGTGTTGTTGGTGCCGGTGGAGACGGCGACGATCGGGGTATCGCCGCACACCTTGGAGACGACACGGTGGGTGCCGTCCCCTCCCATGACGATGATGACTGCCACCCCGAGAGCGACCATGCGCTCGACGGCGCGGATGGTGTCGATGGCGGCGTACTCGATCGGCATCTCCAGGAAGCGCACCGTCGGCCAGCCGTGCTCCTGGTGGAGCTTTCCTGTTTCGAGAGTGTGGCGGATCCGGCTGGTGATCCCGCCGGTGTCCGGCATCATCACCACCTCACGGATCCCGACGCTCCCGAGGGCGGAGAGGATGCGCTGCACCATGTTGCTCTTCTCCACAGAGGGAAAGACCGATGCCTGTGAAACGAGCCGCCGAACGTCACGCCCCGACTGGGGGTTTGCCACGATGCCTACGAGCGGGTGATTTATCCTGGTCCGGCGCATACTCTCTCCGTCGGAAGTCCTGAGCGGTGCGTTTATCCCTATAGAGCAGGAGATATGCCAGTAGTTGCTTGACTTTCTTGGATGGCGGGAAAGGGTGACTGAACTAATCGGAAGGGAGAGATGTAAAGGTCTAGTTTTAAAGTTATTTATCATCGCAAGTTTCTGAAGAAGGAATGTGGTAGTGGGGCTGGAAGTGATATAGGGAGGGCGCTGTAACTACTTCTGAAGCCTCTGGAGGGCGACTGTGCCAGAAGGATGCGACAAGTGTAACAAGGGGAAATGAGACACCTGTTGCGGGTGCCGATGTGGTGCTGGAGAACGTACCGCTGGCTGCGCTAAGGGGAGTGTTTCCGGCAGCTCCTGGCAGCATCGATCGGCTGGCGCCGACGCCGGGAACGCCGCAGGCTTATCCCGGCCTACACGGCCCATTCAGCCCTGCGGTGTACTGTAGGCCGGAATAAGCGAAGCGTTTCCGGCAGATCCTGGCAGCATCGATCGGCTGACGCCGACGCCGGGAACGCCTGCGGCTTATCCCGGCCTACAACTACAACGTCCCTTTCACCCATGAAGGGTGCACTGTAGGCCAAAATAAGCAAAGCGTTTCCGGCAGCTCTCGGCAGCATCGATCGGCTGACGCCGACGCCGGGAACGCCTGCGGCTTATCCCGGCCTACAACTACAACGTCCCTTTCCCCCATGAAGGGTGCACTGTAGGCCGGAATAAGCAAAGCGTTTCCGGCAACTCTTGGCAGCATCGATCGGCTGGCGCCGACGCCAGGAACGCCGCAGGCTTATCCCGTCCTACGACTGCAGAAAGGAAATAACTGTGTTAAGGAAAAACTCGGGATTATCGGCATGGACCCAATGCCCGGAATCGGGAACGGTCACCAGGCGGGCGGCGGGGAAAGGACGGGAAATGATGGGGAGATCGGCTTCGTCAATGTAGTCGGAGCTCGCCCCTTTTAGAAACAAAGCGGGAGAGGTAAGGACACCCTCCGGAGGTACGGCGTGAATGATCTTACGGTAACCGCGCGCTATGGCGCCGAGGTTGATGCGCCAGGAGAAGCCCCCCGCCTCCCGGAGCACGAGATTCTTCAGGAGAAAAAGCCGCGTCGCACAATCCGGGATGCAGGTGGAAAGGGCGTGATCGATTTCCTTCCGCTCCCGGTAGAGCTCCGGTCGCAGCGCGGTGAGAGCGTGAAGGATCTCCCGGTGCCGGGGCGCGTACTGCTTCGGAGAAATGTCCACGACCACGAGCTTGCCAACCGTCTCGGGGGAGGTGACGGCCAGATGCATCGCCACCTTTCCCCCCATGGAATGCCCGAGCAGGAAGACTCTCCGCAGGGAGCGCTCCGCAATGAACCTCCTCACATCGCTCGCCATGAGAGCGCAGTCGTGATCGTCGCTGTGCGGCGACCTGCCGTGGTTGCGCAGGTCCAAGGAAAAAACCTGAAAATCGCGGGCGAGTGCTCTGGCGACGCCGCGCCAGTTTTCCAGAGAGCCAAAGAGCCCGTGCAGGATGACCAGAGGCTCCCCCTCGCCGTATGTCTCGAAATGTAGCCGCATCTCTACCGCTTCTTTCCTCTTCGCGTTTACTCCACGTCGACAGAGACGGTAAGTGCGGCCACCGCGACGCAGATCTGGTCTCCTGCCCCGAGTTGAGGGAGCTCAAGGCCGCGCACGGAGAGACCGCCGGCAACGATTTCTATCTCCCGCGAACCGAACGGCAGCACCTCCAGGACCTTCGCCGCATCGACCTGGTCCGGCTTCGGACAGCCGATCTTTACCGCCACGTGCATCTTGTGGGGGTCGTCGATCCCGATGATGTCGATGAGCCCGCACAGGCAGTTGCGCGACACGGCATCTCTCACCGCCCGCTGCGCCGCTTTTGTCACGTCGCCGCCATGGAGATCGGCGCCGTACCCCAGCTCCACTATGAAACGTTTCTTTGCCATGGCTCACTCCTTCCTACAGAAGCCTCTCACAGATTGCTTACCCGCAGGGTCGCACTGTCGAATCTGCACCCCTGCCAGGTGCCGCGCCTCTTCAGCTCGTTCACGATCGCGTACCACATGCTGTTGTTCTTGAGCCCCCATGCCGGCGCGACGAGGAGGTCGAGGGGGGCCGATCCGTACAGCCTCTGAATGGATAGATGCTCGGGTATAAGTTCCAGGAAGTCGCAGATCCCGCCGATGTACTCAGCGACGGTGAGGAGCGGCACCTGCCCGGCACGATAGAGCTGCTCGAGCCTCGTCCCCCGCACAACGTGCAGTTGGTGCACCTTCACCGAGTTCACCGGGAGCGTCCCGAGCAGTTCCGCAGTCTTTCGCAATGTTGCCGGGGTGTCGCCGGGGGAGCCGTAGATGAGGTGGGTGCAGACATCGAGATCCGCCGCCGCGAGCCTCTCCACCGTCTTCAGGTAATCGGAGAAGGAGTGGCCGCGGTTCATCCACTTGAGCGTCGCCTCCTCTATCGACTGCAGGCCGATTTCGACGCAGACATAATGGGTGCGGGCAATCTCCTTCAGCAGGAGAAGTGCGTCGTCCGAGAGAGCATCCGGCCTCGTCCCCACCGAGATACCGAGAACGTCCGGTCGTGCCAGCGCGCGGTAGTAGACGTCGCGGAGCTTGTCGATGGAGGCGTAGGTGTTGGTGAATTTCTGGAAGTAGACGATGAACTTTTCGCTGCCGAGTCGCCGCCGGTGGTAGGAGATCCCCTCCTCGATCTGGCGCTCCAGGGAAACCACTGACTGCGTTGCTGCGGGAGAAAAGGAAGCATTGTCGCAATAGATGCATCCACCGCTCCCCTTGCTGCCGTCGCGGTTTGGACAGGTAAAGCCCGCATCCACATTGACCTTGCTGACACGGCACCCGAAGCGGCGGCGCAGGTAGGAACCGTAGGAATTGATGCGCAGATCGTGGTGAACCAGTTCGTGCGTCATTGTTGCTCCGGAAGCTGAATGATTTCACGCGGAAGTTATTCTATCACTCCGTCGACAGGACTGGAGGCTGCGGCATAGAGCTTCTTCGGAATGCGCCCTGCGCGGTACGCCAGCCGCCCCCCCTGCACCGCGAGTTTCATGGCCTCAGCCATGGCGACCGGATCCTTCGCCCCGGCGATTGCGGTATTCATCAAGACGCCGTCGCAGCCGAGCTCCATGGCAATCGCCGCATCGGAGGCGGTCCCGACGCCAGCATCGACAATCACCGGCACCTTCACCGTCTCGAGGATGATCCTGATGTTGTACGGGTTCCTTATGCCAAGACCGCTGCCGATCGGGGCGCCGAGGGGCATGACGGCGGCACATCCGATCTCCTCCAGCCGCTTGCACACGATGGGGTCGTCGGAGGTGTAGGGAAGGACGGTGAATCCTTCCTTCACGAGGACCGCCGCCGCTTTGAGCAGCTCGTCGTTGTTCGGGAAGAGCGTCTTTTCGTCCCCCAGGACCTCCAGCTTCACGAAATCGGAGAGGCCCGCCTCGCGCGCGAGACGGCAGGTGCGCACGGCATCGTCAGCCGTGTAGCACCCTGCGGTGTTCGGAAGCAGGGTGTATTTCTTCAGATCGAGGTGGTCGAGAAGCGACTCCTTTGAGCGATCGGAGACGTTCACGCGCCGCACCGCCACGGTCACCACCTCGGCCCCCGACTTCTCGATCGACGTTGCCATCTGGGCATAACTGTCGTACTTGCCGGTGCCGACCATCAGGCGGGAGGAGAACTCCCTGCCACCAATGACGAGTTTGTCTTCAGATATCATCGCTCCCTCCTCCCCTTTGCCCTCCGCCCACGAACCAGACAATCTCCATCTGGTCCCCCTCCTTGAGGATCGTGCTGGCGTACGCTTTCTTCGGCACAATGTCCCTGTTTAGCTCCACAGCGAGAGCCTTCTCGTCGAAGGCCAGCGTCCGCAGGTATTCCTCCACGGACATGGCGGTAATCTCTATTTCTTCACCGTTCACAGTCAATTTCATACATCCTCCGCTCCCGCTTCTATCAGCACGCCGCCTGCACCTTTTCCGGTTCCTCCTGGTACTCCGCCTCCTCGCGCAGGCTCCGGGAGATCTTCATGGCGCAGAAGTTCGGTCCGCACATGGAGCAGTGGTGCGACTCCTTGTCCTTCCGGTCCGGCAGGGTCTCGTCGTGGAACCGCTGCGGACGCTCGGGATCGAGGGCGAGCGCAAACTGGTCCTCCCAGCGGAAGTTGTAGCGCGCCCTCGACATGGCGTTGTCCCGTATCTGCGCCCCCGGGTGCCCCTTTGCCAGGTCGGCGGCGTGGGCGGCGATCTTGAAAGTGACGATGCCGTCCTTCACGTCGTCCCTATTCGGCAGCCCGAGGTGCTCCTTCTGCGTCACGTAGCAGAGCATGGAGGTTCCGAGCCACCCGATCATAGCGCCGCCGATGGCGGAGGTGATGTGGTCGTAACCGGGCGCGACGTCTGTCACCAGCGGGCCGAGGGTGTAAAAGGGGGCCTCGTGGCAGAGGGCGAGCTGCAGGTCCATGTTTTCCTTGATGAGGTGCATCGGCACATGCCCCGGCCCTTCTATCATCGTCTGCACGTCGTGCTTCCACGCGACCTGCGTGAGCTCACCGAGCGTCTTCAGCTCGGCGAACTGCGCCTCGTCGTTTGCGTCGTGCAGCGACCCGGGCCGCATACCGTCTCCGAGAGAGAAGCTCACATCGTAGGCCTTCATGATCTCGCAGATCTCCTCGAAGCGCGTGTACAGAAAGCTCTCCTGCCGGTGCGCAAGGCACCACTTCGCCATGATCGAGCCGCCGCGCGACACGATCCCGGTGAGCCGGCGGTGACTGAAGGGGACGTGGGCGAGGCGCACGCCGGCGTGGATGGTGAAGTAATCGACCCCCTGCTGCGCCTGCTCAATGAGGGTGTCGCGGAAGATCTCCCAGGTAAGCTCCTCCGCCCTCCCCTCGACCTTCTCCAGCGCCTGGTAGATCGGGACGGTCCCTACCGGCACCGGGCTGTTGCGCAGGATCCATTCCCGCGTCTCGTGGATGCGCGAGCCGGTGGAGAGGTCCATGACCGTATCCGCCCCCCAGCGAATGGACCAGATCATCTTCTCCACCTCGTCCATACTGGAGGAAGCGAGCGCGGAATTGCCGATGTTGGCGTTGATCTTCACCAGGAAGTTGCGACCGATGATCATCGGCTCCGCTTCGGGGTGATTGACGTTGAGGGGGATGATGGCGCGTCCGCGTGCCACCTCTGCGCGCACGTACTCCGGTGTGATGGCGAGGGGCACGGCAGCGCCGGAGGTGCGTACCGGGTGCTGGCGGGCCAGCTGCTCGTCCGCCTCCTGGCGCCGCAGGTTTTCCCGGATCGCCACGAACTCCATCTCCGGGGTGATGATACCCTTGCGGGCGTAGTGCATCTGCGTCACGTTCATGCCGCTGCGCGCGCGGCGCGGCGTGCGCACCTCGGGGAAGTCCGCTGGAGTCCTCGCGGGCCGCGGCTGGGCTGACGTCAGCCTCGCGGTGTCGCCACGCTCCGATATCCAGCTGTCCCGCAGCGCCGGGAGCCCGGAGCGTATGTCGAGCTTCACCCCCTGATCGGTATAGGGGCCGGAGGTGTCGTACAGGTATATGGAGGAACTTTGCGCCGCGCCACAGGGAGAAATCCGCACCTCCCGCATGGGGACCAGCAGATCGGGGCGGGACCCGGCGATATAGGTCTTCTGGGACTGGGGAAAGGGCTCGACGGAAAATCCGTCTTTTACGCGGGCGTTGCCATGCGGACAGCCTGATTCTCTCTTCATGCCGGTTACTCCTCTGGACTGGGATGTCTTAACCCTTCAAGTTACTGAACGTGATGTCAATATAGCAAGAAGGGCACCAACTGAGACATTGGCATAGGGAGCTATCGTCGAATTAGCTGTAAAATAAAGTCATTGCAGCTACACAGAACACTCCTGTTTTGCCTGCACATTGCAGTTTCAGGATGAACACAATCAATGTGCGACATCTGTTTCATACTAGCTGAGTCACCTGTTGCAGTGTAACAGGCTGTCGGTCAGGCGGGCGCCTTCAGCAGTGACATAGCGCGGATTCAGCTGTGACAGTCGCAGCATGTCAGGCGTGAAAAAGATCATTATGAGAGTTGCCGTAGCAGGAGGAGGAGAACAGGTGGGTGAAGCTGTCTTCAACTACGCGAGCGAATACGATTTCTCCACGAAGCTCTGCACGAGCCCTCGCGTCCCCCCCTTTGCGAAGGGGGGACAGGGGGGATTTTGCTCTTCATTGACACCGAGATATCTCTTCCAGAGCGTCATTGTAAAGCTGAAGGTGCTGCGATCTAAATCTCGCTGTGCTGCGGCAGCATAGAAATCAGCAGATGGGGCCAACTGATTTGGCCGTTGAAGTGGAGGTCAAGACGTTGCCCAGCGCGAAGATGAGACCACAGCAGTTGCTCAGCATCCTTAGTCTGCTCGCGCAGTTTGCAGTTTGCTTTGTGGCCGTCTTCTAGTGGTCATAGGTAACGAGGCCAAGGCAAATCCCCCCTGCCCCCTTCGCAAAGGGGGGAACGTTAGGTCTCCTGCAGTGCTTCGTGGCAATGTACCCAAAGGGGGGAACATATGGCCTCTCCTGTCCTTGGGGCCGGCCTCCTGCTTCTTGCGAGGCCCGCTCCCCCTACAAAAACTCGTTCGGCGGGATGATCGAGTGCTTGCGCATCTTCCGGTACAGCGTCGATCGGCTCATCTGCAGCTCTTTCGAGGCGTCGGTGATGTTCCACTTGTGCCGCCTCAAGGCGCTGTGAACGGCTTGGTACTCGGGATGCTTCGTATCGCTCTCCGTTAGCACTACGAGCTCAGGGGGGCTGATGATCACCGGCTTCGCCACCGGAGGAGCAGCGGTACGCACCACTTCCGGCGGCAGGTCCGCCACTCCGATGGTTCCCCCTTCGCTCACGGCGATGCTGTAGCGCATGACGTTGCGCAGCTGCCGTATGTTACCCGGCCACGTGTAGTCGAGCAGGCACCCGAACGCTTCCGGATCGATCCTCATACTGTCGCTTCCGGCTTCTGCAGCAAGAACATTCTCGATCACCAGCGCCCTGTCCTGCCGCTCCCGGAGCGGCGGGAGGGTGATGGTGAAGCCGTTCAGCCGGTAGTAAAGATCCTCGCGGAACTGTCCGGCACGCACCATCTCCTCCAGGTTCCTGAGTGTGGCACAGATAACGTGCAGATCCACCCGTTGTGGCGTCTCGCTGCCGAGGGCGAGGATCTCCTTCTCCGCAAGGACGCGCAGCAGCCTCGTCTGCAGATTGAGCGGCATGTCGCCGATCTCGTCGAGGAATAGGGTCCCGCCGTCCGACTGCAGGATCTTCCCGCGCATCCCCTTGCTGTTGGCGCCGGTGAACGCTCCCTGCTTGTACCCGAAGAGCTCGCTCTCGATGAGGGACTCGGGGATGGAGGCGCAGTTCAGCGCCACGAAGGGGCGACCAGCCCTGTCACTCGCCTCATGCACGGCGCGGGCAAAGACCTCTTTCCCCGTCCCGGTCTCCCCGATGAGAAGGAGCGATATGTCCTTGTTCACCACCCGCTTGGCGAGGCCGGCGTTGCGCATCATCTGCGGATCGGTGCCGGCCAGGTAGTCGAGGGTAAGGGAGGTGTTTCCCTTCTTCGGGGCGGACTTGCCGATAACGAGGGTCTTTTCTCCTCGCGCCGAGGTGCTCATTTCCGGCGCCCGGAAGGTGGCGTAATACTGAAGCCCGGCGCTGAGAGCCCGGACAGGGAGGATGGTGGTGGTCTTGTGCAGGGCGTGGTTCATCAACTGGTCGAACTTCAGATCGAACACCTCGCCGACATGCCGATTGATCGGAGAAGCCCCGTGCGGCCCTGTCAGTTCCCGCAGCGCGCGGTCGTTGGCTGCGACCACGAAGCCCTCGCCGTCGACCGCGACGATGTTTTCGGTGATGACCTCCACGAACGCCTGCATGTGGTTGAAGCGGATGATCCAGTTGTCCTTGTACATGCGCAGGAAGTACGCGTTCTCGATCATCCGCGCGTAGTAGTTGACCAGTTGCAGGGCGAGGCGCTGGGAATTCTTGTCATCGGGAGGGCGAAGCAGCGAGACGTCGAGGGTACCGAGAAGCGCGCCGTCCGGCATAAAAAGGGGGGTCGTGGAGCAGCTGAGGCCGATGTGCCGGGACCGGAAATGCTCGTCGCGGTGAATGGTGATGGCGCGCCGCTCCTCGATGCAGGTACCCATCCCGCACGTCCCCTCTATCGACTCGGACCACACCGACCCGAGGTAGAGCCCCGCCTCGCGATTTTCCTTTTCATCCTTCGGGTCGCCGAGAAAGTCGATCGTCACCCCGTTTTGGTCCCCGAGCAGAATGACGTAACCGGCAGGAGCGACCTTTTCAAAAAGGCTCTTCATGCCGGTCTTCGCTATCAGAAGGAATTCTTCCAGCGGTTCCTGGTATTCGCGCAGTGCTCTTCCTGAGAGGATACGGGGTTTGTTTCTGGCGGAGGGATCAATATTGTATCTGTTGACGCAACGCTCCCAAGAGCCTGCTATCTCACAGTCGGTGGCGCTAGTGGAGAGTGCGGTACTGCCGGAGTGTACGGAGCTGAATACCCTGTCAGCGTGTTTGCTCATGCCTTTGTCCCACATCGCAAATCCTCCCCGCCACACGTTTTTGGTATAGAGCCGGGAGAATTATACATAAAAGAAGCTATGGTGTATACCTAATTAATATAAGCACATAATATTACAGAAGCCCCGGCATTCCGTTGGAAGCAAAACATCGTTCACCTTCCCTCGCTTCTGCCACTGCACGTATCTGCTGTGAGGAAATATTCCCTCAGCTGTGACTGACGATGCCGATGGGGCTCCAGGCAACCCCGCTCAACAGAAGGGAGCCGCTGACATCACCCCGCCTGTGCGAAGACGTCGTCGCCGCTTTTGAACTCCAGCCCCGGGTGGCAGTCGAAGCGCACAGCGCCGACCGCCGCCTTGTTCCCGACGGCCCGCTTTACCGCCGCGGTTCCCTCGGTGCCAAAGCCTCCGCAAAGCTCTATCGCCACCACCCCTTGCTCTACCAGCTTCCGCGCTGCCTCGGCAGCTGTCTCGTAGTCGGCTACCCCGACCACGGAGAGTTCGACCACCGGTGTCTTGATCACGGTTGAGTGCTTCGTCGGGTCCGCCTCCGGTGCCACAAATAGAAACGCTGCTTTCAGTCCCATCTCGAGCCTCCTGAAATAGATTTTGCTGTCTCTGCCCAACGTTCCCCCTCCCTTGAGGGGAGGGGGTCAGGGGGTGGGTGAAGCTGCCAGCTGCTGGAACGGTGGCACCTTCCCCCCCACCCTGCCCCTCCCCCGCCAAGGGGGAGGGGACGTTATTACCTCGGTGGAACTTTACTTCTCCGGGTAGACCGCCTGCGGCTTCGGCCACTGGAAGTCAGGAACGAGGTTGTAGATCTCGGCGATTGTCCCGAGATCCTTGCAGGAGTCGAGGTAGGTGTAGGTGAGCCCTTCCCACGTCCCACCCTGCAGGATGGGGCGCCCTTTGTCGCTGAAAAATTGCACCGCCTTCTGGTAGTCGTCGGTGCCGAATGCGACGTGATGGACCCCTTCTCCCTTCTCCTTCAGGAAGGAGGCGTAAATGCTGCGCTCGTCCTTCGGCTCGATCAGCTCCCACTGCACGCCCCCTATGTCGCAGAGCGCCAGGCGCATGGCGTAATCCTGCTTTTTCCCCTCGACGATCATGTCGCTCACGGTGTCCGGATTGAACTCGTAGATCGACCACGGCCCGATGCCGTACTCGTCGGCGTACTTCTTCACGGAAGCATCACAGTCCTTTACCACCACGCCTATCTGCAAGACTTTGCTGAACATCGGTTTGTCAGCCATGACTTCCTCCTGGAGTGTGGGGTCAGCTACTTTTCTTAACCAGCCCGTACGAGCCGAAGTACACGACAAAGATCAAGAGGACCAGGTTCAGGAGGTCGACCCAGGTGAGGGGGTCGCCGCCGAAGCCGGGGACGATCTCCGCCTCGTGAAGGACCGATACCGCGAACCACTTCATGTACACCACGAAGGCTGCGATCCCCACCCCCCATGTGATGACGAAGCGCGCCGCCCGGTTCGCCGCGGGTCCGAGCGTAGTCGGTGTGTTGCCGCAGCAAAGCGCCCAGAAAAGGAGGACGTTGACGATCCACACGCCGAGCTGCGCGGGCCACAGGTTGATGGCAGGACCTATCTTTGCCACCGCGTCCGCCGGGATGAGCACGTTTTTCAGGAGCGCGAGCAGGATGAAATAGAGGCCGGTGCCGAGAATGATGTTGCCGAAGAAGGCGGCCATCGCCCTCCCTGCGCGGGTGCGAAACATGCTGTACGGCCACAGGTCGAGGATCAGCACCGTGGTGAGCCAGACGGTGATGACGGAATAGAACCAGCCGATGGCTGTGGGCAGCGACATCATCACGCGGTCCGGGGCGGTCCAGCTTGCCATGTTGGGGTAGATGAGGACGATGTAGCCGATGAAGGTCAGGAAGAATCCGGTGAAGAGCTGGGCGATTCCCGACATCGGCTGCTTCAGTCCGGCATCGGTCCAGGGCCAGCCGTCCATGCTGTTGGCGACCACCCCGAAGCCGTAGAAGCCGATCAGTACGATGAGGCCGGCGGCGCCGTGGCCGGCATACCCTTTCGCGGAAAAGGCGGGATCGAGAGCACCGTACCCAAAGATGAGCAGCATGGGGACGGCGAAGCCTATCACCAGCGTCGCAACAGTCGCGACAATCCCCCCGATCGGCTGGCTCAGGCTGCTGAACCCGTACATGCCGCAGTTGAACCCGATGAAGACGATCGCCAGGATGGCCCAGAAGAGGTATGCCCCGAACGGCTGCGGGTAGAACTTGAACATCCCGACCTGGGGATCGACGAAAATGCGCCACACCACGAAGCTGCCAAACTGGATCACGGCCAGGTTGGCGATGGCGTAGCCGACCGCACCGAGCTGGAGACCGAAAGGCTTGGCGGCGCTGACTACGTTTGTTGCCTCAGCTGAATTTGACATAAGCGCTCCTGTTCTGTCTCGACATCGTCGGCGCCACTGGTCTCCCCGGGGGACCTTGCCGCATCGGCAGTGCCCCCTCCCCTGTTGCGCAGGAGCCGTGCAAGACATGATGGAAGTGTACCTATCGCACCTCCCCCCTCCCGGCACGGGAAGGGGGAGAATCAGTGGAGAAAGCTACACCCGAGCTGCGGAAGCCTGGGCGGTCGGGGAAACGATGATCTTGATATTGGCGTCCTTGTTGTTCACCAGTTCGTCGAAGCCCTTGGCGACGATGTCGTCCATGTTGATCCTGCCGGTGATGAGCGGCTCGGCCTTCAGGGCGCCGCTGGCCAGAAGCTTCGCCACCCCCGCGAAGTCTTCGATGGTGTATGCGAGGGTGCCGAGCACAACCTTGTCGGTGGCGCTCAGGCTGAAGAAGTTGAAGGAGCTCGGCTCCTCGAAGATCCCCACGATGACGGCGCGGCCACAGTTGCGGATCACCTCCACCGCGAGCGGGGCGGTCGCCTTGTTCCCGATGCACTCGAAGGAGACGTCGGCGCCGGAGCCGCCGGTCATCTTCTTGATTTCTTCCACCACGTTGCATTCCTTCGGGTCGAGGACGACGTCGGCGCCGCATTCATGGGCGAGCTTCTTTCTCGCGGCGGACATCTCCACCACGATGACCTTCCCTGCGCCGGCAGCTTTTGCCGCCATGAGGGTGCCGAGGCCGATCGTCCCGGCGCCGAGAACGACTGCGGTTTCGCCGAGGATGGTGCCGGCCTTGCGCACAGCCTTGAAGCCGGTCGCCAAAGGCTCGATGAGGGCGCCAGCCTCGGGGTTGAACCCTTTCGGAAGGACGTAGCAGAGCTTGGCGGGAACATTCACGTACTCGGCAAATGCGCCGTCGGCCATCAGGCCGGTAAAGGCCAGCTTTTCACAGACGTTGTAGTTGCCGCTGCGGCACGGTCCGCACTCCCCGCAGTGCTGGCAGGCATCCGGGGCGACGAGGTCGCCGACCTTCACGCTCGTGACACCGGGGCCGACTTCGACGACGGTTCCGGTGAACTCGTGCCCCAGGATGAGGGGAGCGGTCGAGCCAGTCAGCGGGTGGGGCTGGGTGGGGATGAATATCGGGCCTGCCACGTACTCGTGCAGGTCGGAGCCGCAGATGCCGCACCAGGCGACCTTTACCTTTACTTCGCCGGCTTTCGGGGCGGGGGGCTCGGGAACCGTTTCAACCCTGATGTCCTTCTTTCCGTACCACTTGGCAGCTTTCATTTCGTTCTCCTTTTTTGGTGGAATGACAGCATGAATGGTTCATTGCACTGCTATTTTCTCTTTCTCACCTTCACAAGATTCAATCTCTGCACTCTCAGCAATTGATGCGGGTAAGACTCCGTTTTTCTAAAACATCTTTTGTCATGTAATGAGCAACTGTTGTACCAACTGTGACAGAGCGGGAAAATGATAAGACTGCAACACGTAAAAACGGAGAGTTACAAGGAAAGACGTATACGCAACACTTCACCAGAGTAAGCTGGCTTAATGTCTCACATCTCAGGCATTAGACCATGTGTATCGCGACACATGTCGCATCAAAGGGGGAAGATGACACAGTGATCGAGCAGCCCGGCAGCGAGATGCTCTATCGCGACAGGTGGGGCGGCGAATGAAGTGCTCCGTTTTTGCGTAGGCTCATCGAGGATCCTTAAGAAGCAAGGAAAGTGTGTGCTATCAAAGTAGACGAGGCTATTACGTCCCCCCCTTTGCGAAGGGGGGACAGGGGGGATTTGACTTGGCCAGGACCCTCCTGCAAGTGCGCAACTGCTGTGATCTCAAGCGATTTTGGTAAAAACTGGTGGGGCGTATGTCGTTGATCCGCAGCACTGCAGTTCGATGTCCGAGAGGTACTGTTAAAGGGGCTGCGGTTCTGGAGGAGACTTGAAAATCAAATCCCCCCTGCCCCCCCTTCGCAAAGGGGGGAACATTAGGCCTTCTGCAGTGCTTCGTGGCAATGGACCCACGCTTCTCCGGAATTCCCGGATGAACCTTCGCAAAGGGGGGTACGTTGAGCCTTCTGCAATGCTTCGTGGCAATGTACCCACGCTCCCCCGGAATTCCCAAAGAACGTTTTTGCGAAGGTGGGAACGCCTTGGTGTCCTGCAGCGCTTCGTGGAAACAGTGCCGTTCTCCGAGTTCCGGATGAACCTTTGCCCAAAGGGGCAGGGGATTTGCTCCTCGCCGCGGTCGCCTGGACCTCCGGAGCGTACGGAAGATCACTGTCTTTGCGGCTACGTCTGTAGTGCGACAGTCGTTCCACTGCTTCGGCGGCTCTTTTATTCACAAATGACAACGGCAGCCGAGTTGCCCCGAGCTGCCGTTGTCACACTTACCTTGCTGCAATAACGCCCTTACTCCGGGCTGTAGACCAGACAGGCGGCATTATCCTTTATGGCGACAGCACCTTCCTTTATCTGCCCCTCGACAACCTGCCCTTTGAAGTAGTGGTCCCCTGCGAACTCCAGGACCTTTATTTTCCCGACCTCGTGACGCTTTGTGACACCCGAGGTGAAGGCCTCGGTGTACACGGGGATCGTCTCTCCCACACAGATGCTCTTTTTCACGTCTTCGGTGCCGCTATGGAAAAGCAGCACCTGGTCGCCGATGTTGAGAACCTTGCTCTTCTTCACTTCCACTTCGCTCTTGATCGGCTTCTCGTACACAGAACATCCGGTGAAAACGGCGCTCATGGCGGCGATAGAGAGCAAAACGGTCATCCACAATATCTTTTTCATTGGTGGCTCCTTTGTCAATATCTCGGGAATAGTCATACGCTGCAACGTACGGTGCCGCCGCCTAGAAGATGTAGGCGAACTTCAGGTACACCGCATCGGTCTTTGTGTTGTTTCTGCCATCGACACCTCTCAGGTACCAGACGTCGGCCGCCAGTTTCTGCGTCAGGCTGAAATGATTTCCGATACCAATGGCGGTTTCATCCGAGCTGGCGACGGTGGCACCGCTGCCGAGATCCTTTCCTTTTCCGGCGGAGACCCAGTCCAACTTCACAAACGGCTCGACATTGGGGATGAATTTGTAGGCGAGGGAGAGATTGCCGAAAAGAAGGTCCCCCCTCTCCTGCTTCACCCCATTGTAGTGGCTGTCGCCACGAAGCTTGATCCCGAAATCGCCGTCGAAGGTGAGGCCCCCGAGGGTGTAGTTGGTGAGAAATGCCACGCTGTTGTCGATGGCGTGGTTGGAGATTTCATTGTCGCCAAACGGCACGTAGAGCCAGTACTCCAGCGCGGTCGTCCAGTTGGGGAGCGGTCTGATCCAGGAGACGATGCCGACCTGCGGGTCGATCATGCCGCTCACGCTGTCGTCGTTTTTCAATCTCACCGAGGCTCCCCCCAGCACCAGTTCCCACAGGAAACCGACGTTCGGCAGCGCATCGACCTTGAAGAAGTGGGCGAACTTGTTGATGGTCAGGAGCGAGTCCTGGCCGCCGGAGGGGCCGCCCCATGCGTTTCTGTCATCATTATAGATGTTGTAGGAAAGGATGACGTTGAAGGGGTCGTACTTCACCGGCAGGTCAAACTCGTGGACGCCGATGACACTGTACGGAATGACCGACGCCTCAGCCTTGCTGAAGGTGCCGGTCGTGCAAATTCCTGCCATGGCTGTGACAATCAGAGCACAAAGTAAATTTCGAATCGTAAACCTCATGGTACCCTCCTTTTGCTGGCATGTGATGGTTTCTATTTCCGATCTTTCCTTTTAAAGCTGGTCTTCTCCCTCCTTTCCAAGCAACGGCTCGAGAGTGGTTTTATTCGCACAGGAGAAATCTGATAAATCGGTGTTACTTTTCCGGATACTGCACCATTAGAGTCGTATACTCACCACTAAGAGCAATCGGTATACCAACTTAAGAAGAGAAAGGAATGTTTCAGGATTGAGAAAAAAAAGGAAGGGATATGGTGATAACATACCGTTCTAGGGTCTATAACGTGTAGCGGAGACTTCCAGCAAGGGAACGGGATGTTTTATCTGTTGCAAAGCTTGAAACAAATGTGTCGGATGTCGCGAGACAGATGTTGCGTCCGCCCGTTGATCATAATGCCTCAGGCTATTGAGAATCCCCCCGCTAAAACGAAGAATGCCGGCACGAATGCCGGCATTCATTCACCAACAACTGAGTTTTAGGAAAGGCAGAGCCTGCGGTTTATGCCGCGGGAGCCCCTTTTCGCGCTAGTTCATTACGATCCCGCCGTCGATCATTACCGACTGTCCGGTCATGTAGTCCGCGTCGCTGGAGGCCAGGTAGGAGACGAAGCAGGCCACCTCTTCCGGAACACCGACGGTCCCGGCAGTGATGAGCTTCGTGTACTCCTTGAGGACTTCGCCTTTCCCCATGCCGAGGTACGGCCCCATCTTCTCGTCGATGAGCCCCCACATGTCGGTCCCCACGATCCCGGGGCAGTAGGCGTTGACGGTGATCTTGTGCGGGCCGAGTTCCTTGGCGAGCGCCTGGGTGAAGCCCCTCACGGCAAACTTGGAGGCGCTGTAGGCGGCAAGGATGCTGAAACCGGAGTGAGCCGCGATGCTGGCGCAGTTGATGATCCTGCCGCCGGAGCCCATGGTCCCCTTGTGCCCCTGTTTGATCATCTGCCGGGCGGCGACCGTGTCGCAGATGAAGACGCCCCTGCAGTTCACCGCAAAGATCTTGTCCCACTCGTCCGCCGTCATCTCGATACTCATCTTGATGTTGGCGATCCCTGCGTTGGCAACCATGATATCCAGCTTGCCGAACTCCGCCACGGTGGTATCCACCAGTTTCTGGACGTCCGCTTCCTTGGTGACATCCGTTACCATCGCCAGCGTCCTGGCGCCGAGAGCTTTGATCTCTTCAGCGACCTTCTTCACGTTATCCGCATTGATGTCGGCCACCACCACGGTCGCTCCGTCCTGCGCCAATCTGAGGGCAATGCCTCTGCCGATGCCGCGCCCGGATCCTGTAACGATCGCCACCTTGTCCTGGAGTTTCTTGCTCATGGCCCCTCCTCCTTTAGTTTTGCCATCATCAGCGATGGTCAATAGTGTGCTCAAGCCGGTTTCAGCAACTTTAGTGCCAGCTAACGATGAATCCAGGCTGCCACGCAAGATGCTGAAATTGATGGGAGAGAAGAAGAGGGTGGAGTCCATCAGGAGAAGGAAGAGAACGCTATAAGTGCGGCACTCACTCCATTCGTATCGCTACAACTGTGTCAGCCGCCCCGGCTGCGCTACACGCGGCTGGGAGGGAATGGAAGAGGCTGCCGTGACTGCTGTAAGAGATTCCTCCAGTAGAGCAGTAGCCCATGCGTCCCCTCCCTTTCAAGGGGACAGGGTACGGATGGTTGTTGCAGTCAATGTAGGCCGGGATAAGCCGTCAGGCGTTCCCGGCGGTCCACCACAGACGCAGCGAGCGCCAGTGAATGCCGGAAACGCTACCGCTTATTCCGGCCTACAAGTGCGAGCGCGCCTCACACGACGCCTCCTTGGCGTCCCGTTCAAGGGGACTTGGATGCGGATGGGGTTTTTGCAGTCAATGTAGGCCGGGATAAGCCGTCAGGCGTTCCCGGCGGTCCACCACAGACGCAGCCGAGCGCCAGTGAATGCCGGAAACGCTACCGCTTATTCCGGCCTACAAGTGCCAGCGCTCACAAGACGCCTCATTGGCGTCCCGTTCGAGGGGACAGGGTTCGGGATGTTTTTTTGCAGTCCATGTAGGCCGGGATAAGCCGCGAGGCGTTCCCGGCGGTCCGCCACAGACGCAGCCGAGCGCCAGTGAATGCCGGAAACGCTACCGCTTAAAGAAGAAAAAAATTGGGCCACTGAAGGCGGGAGAAGAAGACAGTGGCCCGAGTACATGGGGAAAAGCCGAGCTGTATCGTCACCAAAGCAGAAGCTTCGGCCGACAATATGCGTGTGAGAAATCCTTCAGCAACTCCAGTGCCAATGCAGACGAAAAAGTGGACAGGCAAGGGGATACCGTGTCCTCTTTTTCGGC
The DNA here is from genome assembly GCF_021044625.1 of Geomonas sp. RF6. Taxonomy (NCBI): domain Bacteria; kingdom Pseudomonadati; phylum Thermodesulfobacteriota; class Desulfuromonadia; order Geobacterales; family Geobacteraceae; genus Geomonas; species Geomonas sp. RF6. Next base: position 120,639 of record NZ_CP087999.1, read on the forward strand.
ATCAAGCGTTCGGGGACATAGGTGACACTTTTGTCCTTCAGTTTCTCCAGAGCGTACCCCGCGACGGAAGGGGTGGGACCTTGCCTTGCCGCAGGAACCACTTGTCGAAAATGAGGAGATGCAAAGAGGCGAGTAGCCACCCGACGCTCAGCATCGCGACCGCCACGCCGATTTCCTGCAGCGATTTGCGGTACCTCACAAGTCTCATGAACCACGCCCCGAAAAGACGGTTCAGAACCAGGGTCACCCCGGAAATGACCAGAGCAGAAACGGTCACCTTCAAGATGACGAAGGTCCAGAATTGCGAGGAGAGGAACGAAACGGCCACAATCGCCAACAGGAGGAGTACGAGCGCGGCCAGTTTCAGGTTCGGCACGAGGCTCCACACCTTCAACGCCATCTTCGCCCCGACCTGAAGTTGCCGCAGGACCAGCTTGTCAGGTGTCGTCCCCGACAGCGCCCCGTCGACTGCCAGGAAGTCCCACTCGCCCCTCATGTCGGTACCGGAGCAGAGATCGGTGGTGCACCCCTGCAGATACCGCTCCGTCATCCGGTACCCGCTCAGCATGAGACAGTAGGCTTCCGTGTCGGAAAAGGAATCGAGGTCGGTGCGGATGTTGGCAAGGGCCTGCTGGCACTTCTTGTTCACGCCGTAGGAGGTAACTGCCGCTGGTTTCTCCGTTTCCAGGTGGTCTTCGCAGCCGATCCATTCCACCGGAACGACATCGAGCTCCTTTTTCAGGTGGATAAAGAGGAGTCCCTTTAAAAGGGATGAACGCTTCCGCGCATCGAGGTCATCATACTGCGCGCTCCTCACCCTGGACTGCAGGATGCTGTTCGCACGCAGCGGAACGGCGAGAAAACCGGTGCCGGGATGGTCGTCCGCCCCCATCTGCCCGCTCGCGTCGCTGACCAAAAGCACCGAGCACCCCTGTTCCAGCAACCCCGCCGCCCCCTGGTTGTCGTGCACTCCGCCATCGACCAGCCGGACCACTTTTTCAGGGTAAAGATGCGGCAGGGAGATAGGCTCAAAGAGTCCGGGAACGCACGACGAAGCGGCCACCGCCTCCCCCAGACGGATCTTCTTCATCTCTGGAGGCGCATCCCTGTAATACATCCTGCGCAGGCGGTAGTTTGAGTCGATCTCGCTGTCGATCCCCGCCGGCGGCTTCCCCATCCAGGTGGCTGTGAATTGCCAGTTGTGGCCGGTGTTGAGCGTGGTGGCGTTGAGGATCAGTATCGGCACCTTGTTCACCCTGCGCCAGTTCTGCTCCTTTGGGGAGAAGCCTCGCCGTTCCCCCTTCGGCGCCACCATCATGTCTCCCAGATACCTCTCCTTGTCACCCTTGCCGTCCGGCACGCGGGAATAAATCTTTTTCTCGTACAGTTCCCCCACCCGCAGCGTGCGCGAGTAGTGAGGGCTGGCGAGCATTCTGAAGTTGATCCAGAGATTTGCTGCGACGCGGGTGCGGATGTTTGTCTGGACTCCCGCGAGAAACTCCTTCTCCAGGCGCTTCACGATCTCGATATAGTCTTCCCGGGTGATGGCGCTGTCTTCCTTCCTTTCCAAAAGGTGCTGCAACTCGAGATAGTAGCTCGCTCCGATGATGGAGCCACCGGACACGCACGACATTACCTCGACCCGTCTGAGGACATCGAGCTCGGCGAGCCTCGCCAGGACCCCTATATGGAAAAGGGAGGCCCGGAATCCCCCGCCGGAGAGGGCAAGCCCGACCTTCCCGGTAAAGGCCGACGCGGCAGCCGCCTCCGCGCCTGCAAACTCTACTATCACCTCCCGCGCCTTCTCGTACGCGTCCGGTTTCTTCCTCTGCACCGTCAGGAGTGCGGCGAGCTGCCGCGTTGTCGATTCAACCTCCCAAGACGGCGTCCCCGGCAGGGCCTTCGCCTTTTTCAGCCATTGCAGCGCCTTGTCATACTCCCCCAGCCCGAAGTACGCCTCTCCCACCGTAACCAGAAACCACCAATCCGAAAGCAACCCAGGCTCCACCGCCGGCAGGGGCTCCAGCCCCGCGATGATTGCCTTTCGGATCTGCTGAGCCAACTCTATTCGCCCGGCGGCAGCCGACTTCGGTCCGTTCACCGCCTCGGCCTCGGCAATCTCCTGCGATGCCAGAAGATCTTCTATGAATGCCGCATTGATGGCGGTATATCCGTAGTCCCCGTCATTTTCCGCCAGCCGTCTACCGGCCTCCTTCGGCGTTCGCCCCCACCCCCTTTCGAGAGAGATTTGGTACCCGCGAAAGTAGTAGGCAAGGGAGCGCTCCAGGTGCTGCTTGTGGTTGTCGTATTCCCACTTGCGCTTGTATATCGCTCCCGCCAGCCCGAGCGTTTCCCGGTTCGTCGTGGTCTCGAGGGGATCGCCCTGCTCCAGTATCTCCAGTGCATCATCGTTGCGGGTGTCGGTGGGGAGATCCTGATCCTTGTAGGTGCACAAGGCGAGTGTCTGGTGGAACTTCACCGAGATCGCCGCCGGTATCGGTTGGACGACCCCTTCGGTGATCCCCGGAGCGGGAGAGAGTGCACGCCGCAAAACCCTGCGGCCGTACCCGAAGGCGCACTCCTTCTTCAGCTTCAGAGCCAGGGCCAGTGCCTTCTCGGGAGGAGTATCGCCGCCGCCCAAAAAAGAGTGGGCCTCTTTTACCGCATGGCTATACAGATTATCTTTCTCCTGGCTCATGCGCACCCCCATTCACGTGATGCCCGCACAGGGCCGTCCAACAAAAAACCGGGAGCAGCATTATATGGCTGCTCCCGGACTCGCGGCGCCGAGCGCGCCTAGCGAAATGCATACTCTTTCCTGGACAGTTGCAAATCTCCGCTCGATGAGACGGACTCCCTCTCGCAGGAGAGCCGCCCACCATTGAGCAGACGGGGATTGCGGCAGTGCCTGATCTCCTTCACCTTTACCCCGGCTCCACTGAAGACCACGACGTCGTGCAACAGGTGCCTCCCCGCCTCTTCCCTCGCGCACTGGAAGGCGATGTAGCTTCCGAGGGTGGTGGCGTTGGCGGCGTCGATGCAGTTATTCTCAAGAGGTGTGAGCTTCTGCGACTCTCCCAGCAGCACCCGCTCCCTCCTCCCCTCCAGCGGATCATCGGCCGCGTCCTCGTAGCTGCGCCTGATGATAAGGGCCCTTCCGCCCGGCAGCGCCTTTGCCGTCGATACCCTGTCCCTGTCCTCCCAGTTCACAGCGCCGGGGGGCACATCCGCTATCGAGGGATCGACGGCCGGAACACGAAAGGCGAGAAGAGATGCGCGCTTTACCTCGCAGATCTTCAGATAGGCGTCCGGCACGATCTCGCGGGTCTTCCGGAGAGCCGTCTGGGCCGCCTGCGGGGTCGTCTCCACCGAGGCCGCAATGGCGTAGATCCCTCTCGGGTCGCCGCAGTCCGAGGTCTGCACCACAACTCCCTTTCCGCCAAGGGCCCTGGCTTTGCGGGCGATTCCGACCGGGGTGGAGTCGCTCCCTTGCACCACCAGCCATACGCGCTCCGCGTGGGCGGAAACGGCGTACCCGAGGAGGAGCAGGACCAGCAGCACTCCCTTCACAGGCCGCTCTCGTGTTTTACCGCAGCGAGCTGACCGTTTGGCACCAGTTGCACATGCGCGACGTCGCGGAACTTCTCCCAGTCCCCTCCCCAGATGAGTCCCTGCCTCTTCGCCTCCTTCCCCAGCGCCTTCCAGAACCCGACCTGCTCCGCCTGATCGGACCAGCCAAAGCGGCTGTCGACGATGTCTGCAGCGTACGAATTGGGGGTCCCGTCCGGCTTTTGCGCATTGTGGAAGCTGAACTTGAGTCTGGAGTTCCCCTTCTTGTAGAGCTCCAGCTGGATCGCCACCGATCTCCAGCCGTAGAACACCTTCGGCTGGAACCCCTGAGCGTTCAGGGCGTCGAGGAGGTTTTGCACCTTTGGTCGCAAATTGGGGTGGAGGCTCTCGATCTTCTTCTCCTGTGGCCACTGTGAGGAGTCTCCGTCCCACCCCCCCGCGCTGCAGAGGCGTTTCCACGTCGTCTTCTCCGGCTCGATGAGGCCGTCCGGCTCGGAGAGGAAACCCTTCTGGAACAGGAGGATCGCGGCGATCGTCTTGGTGCCGCAGATGCCGTCAACCTCCCCGGCATACAACCCTTTCCCCCTCAGCAGTTTCTGCACGAGCACCACATCGTCGTTCTGGTTCTTCCCCCCCTGCCCGACCGAAGCCACTATCGCACTCATAGTTCCTCCTTCTGGACACCATTTTGGAAGCCGACCCTACCTTTATATATAGAATCAGCCGTCCTGCAACAGGTGCCGTGCGGTGTGGCGGCTTGCCGATCGTTTTTATTCATGCTAACGTGCGCAAAAAAAAGGAGAGATGTTGTGGAAAAACCTGAAGCTCTCAACGTATATGGTGATTTTTTTCAGCACACCACCGGAAGCCACGGTGTCGAGATAGCCCATCAGCGCTTTGACAGTCTGGACCAGGAGGCTCTCGCCTATGCTCTGACGATCTATGATTCAGATGCGGCGGCAGTTGATATTGGCGGGGGATTTGGAATACAGGGTATCCGCTTTGCACTGACAGGTATGGACACCACGGTCATCGACCTGATGGATCAAAGTGAGAGAATGGAGCAAGTGAAAAAGCTGCTCGGACTGCAGCAGCTCCGATTCCTGTGCAAGGATGTGCGGCAACTGACAGCGGTTGACTTGCCGGAAAACCTGCAGCTCGTCTACTCTCAGAGGTTTATCCACTATCTCACCTTCCCGGAAGCCACGACCCTTATCAGTCTCATCTCAGGGAGAATGAAGCCGGGGGCGCGCCTCTTCCTTTCTGGCTCAGGAATCGACTCGGAGCTCGGGACGCACTATGCAGGAAAAGGGGTGCCGGTCGAATCGCGTTTCGCTCTCCTCGACGCAGCCATCGCCGACAAACACGGCATACACGCGCCGGTCTGCCTCTACTGCGAAAAGGACCTGCAACGCCTCGTGGAGCCGCACGGCTTCACCGTCGACCACATTTCCAAATCCGCCTTCGGAAACATAAAGGCAGCCTTCACGAAGCGGTAACGCCTCTGCGGGATGCCCTTCAACTGGTCGTCGCATGGCCAGACGAAGGGAAATCCCCCCTGTCCCCCCTTCGCAAAGGGGGGGACGCACTGCCTCGCCTACTCCTTTGGAGGAACACTCCCGAGATGCCCGACGGTGGGACGGAGACGGGGTCAGGTCTTGAAATATAAGGTAGGGCGAAATTCCCGAAGGGAAGTTTCCATGAAACTACGAGCGGGGCCACCGGCATCACACGGGTGGCCCCGGCAGTTGGCAGATTTAACTCACCGCATGCGCGGAACTTTCAGCAACCGCCCGCCTGCTATGGCAATCACTGCACATGCGCCACTCAACAAAGCGCCCATCTTCGCTGCGCCCTGTGTCATTGGATCGGTGAAAGCCTCCCCTGCTACAAAAAGTGCAACGGTCAGCCCTACTCCCGCTATCATACCGAGAAGCAGCAGTTCCTTCTTTCCGACACCTTCCGGCAACGGATAACCGAGAGACGCGCCGGCGATCCCCATGCCGTAGATACCCAACGTCTTCCCGATCGCCAACGCCCCCAGTACCAGCCACGTTGCCGGCCCTATGTGTGTGAACTCGACGCCGGCGTTGGTGACGCCGAACATGAAAAGGCCGAATTCCACGATCACCTTCCACTCGTGCTCAAAAAGCGCCATCGTCGAGTGATCCTTCATATCCCCTTCAAATATGTGCATCTTCTCTCGTCGCGGGTGAGGCATAAACGGCACGATGAAGACCAGGGAGAGTGCAGGATGCAGGTGCGAATGGAAAAGCCCGAACCAGCTCAGTGAGCCGCTCACCAGCAGGTATGGCCAGTAGTTACGGACGCGCAGGCGCCGCAAAAGGTACGCGACCAGCATCCCGCAACCCGTGAGGGTGAGCCATTGCAGTTGCACAGGCTGCGCCGGGTCCGGGTAAAAGGCTGCGATGATCGCGAGTCCTATCGCATCGTCCACAATGGCGAGGAGCAGGAGGTAGGAGATGGCTGGATGGCGCTCGCCAAAAACGATCTTTGCCACCAGCCAGGCCAGGGCGATGTCGGTCGCGGTTGGAATCCCCCACCCTCTGAGGAGCGCGGGGGAGCCGATGACTGCATTGAGGGCGAAATAGGCGACCACCGGCCCCAAAACACCTCCGAGGGTTGCAAAGAGGGGGTTGATCGCCTTCTGGATGGGATTCAGGTCGCCGCCGGGAAAACAGCTTTGCGCGATTTCCGCCGCTGCAATCCCGAAAAAAAGCACCATGAAGATGTCGTTTGTCAGAAAGTGAAAGTTGAACGGCCCGAGCAAAGGGGCGTGATTGAAGTGATGGTAGCTCTCCGGGGAGAGGTTTGACCACAGGAGTGCCGCGACGATCCCTGTGAGGAGCGGGATGGAGAACTCGCGCAGCATGTTCACCCTGTCGGCGGTCTTTCGTTTCATGTGTCCTCCGCTATTAATTGTGGCGGTTTCTGCGGATGCCGGTATGAGGTCCGGCAGAAAAAACAGGAGCCGTCCCGCTCCCGGGATCGGCTCCTGCTTCCTGATCATGACCCGCTCTACTGTAGTGGTCTCCTTATCTGTCTACCACGAATTCCACCCTTCTGTTTTTCGCCCATGCATCTTCACTGCTTCCTTCCACGGCAGGGCGCTCTTTCCCGTAGCTGACGGTGGAGACGCGGTCTGCACTCAGGCCGAGGGTCTCGAGGTATTTCTTTGCCGCGACAGCACGTTTTTCGCCAAGGGCGAGGTTGTATTCGTCGGAGCCACGCTCGTCGCAGTGCCCCTCGAGGCGGATCTTCATTTTACTGCCGGAGCTCAGCAGCTGGAAATTGCGGTACGCCACTTCGCGCGCCTCCCTGCTGAGGCTTGCGGAGTCGTAGTTGAAGTAGAGGGCCTCCAGAACCAGCCCCTGACTGGCACCTGCACCTGCCTTGCGGGTCTCGTCGACCTCTCCTTCTGCTGCTCCGGGAGAGGCGATAGCGGCGGAGACAGTTTCCTCCTGTACTTCTTTTCTGCCGGCAGCGCCGTTCGCTGCAGAAGAGGATTGTGTCGTCGTGGTCACCGAAGAGTGTGCAGGACTATCGGTTACCGGGGCGGGCTTGTGGGCGCAGCCGGTGATGGCGGCAAGAGTAATGGCAACGACGCAGGCAAGGCTGCGCGCGGTTTTAAGGTTCATCATGTTCATTTGCTCCTTCGTGTGTACATGCAATGCAGGCAGAGAGACGCGAGGGATCGCCCGAATGGACGCATCTATCCCTTCTTCTGCTGCGGAGTCTGCAGGAATTGGAACGAGTGTCGGAGATGGCTAGGAAGGATGAGGTGGGGCAAGGACCTCTGGATAGACTTCCGGAACAGCTTGGTGCACTTCAGGGAATACGAGGACGGAAATGAGCGGCAGGTATGCGGGCAGTTCGATCCCACACCCGAAAAAACAGTTGTAGTCTACGAAAGACTGCTTGGGAGGCTTGTAGTCAGAGGTGCCGGCCTCATCCTCCGTGCTGTCATCGGAGGTGAATGATTTCTGTACCGACACGTTCTCACGAAAATCCTCCACGAAACCCTTGGTATAGATCGTCCCGATGGTCATAGTGAGGATCACCACGACCATCACCAGCGCGAGATGGCTGGCGTTATACCGCATGTGCTGGAGGCAGACGTACATCGTGAGACTCATAATGGAGGTTGGTGAAATTGAAGCGGGAATATAATTTAGCGCCCTGTTCAAAGTCAAGGGCAATCGGAAAGAGCTTCCGAACCCGGATTCTCTGTGCCCGGAATCAGCTCCTTTCCGGCGTTTGCGCCGGCCCGTCCGACCCTGCCGGGTACTCCTGAAGTGGAACGGCCCCCTCAAGCCACCCCCTCAGAATCGGCTCGACGATCTCCCAGCATGCCTCAGCCTCGTCCCAGCGGACGAAGTTCGTCTGCCTTCCGCGAAAGACGTCAAAAAGCAGGCGGGAATACGGAGAAAGCTCCTGCTCCACCAGGTCTGTGTCGAGCTCCACATAGCGGGGGGGACACGCGTCGCACCGGCCCGCGATGTTCACCCCCAGCGAGATACGGTCCGGGTTTAGTCCCAGCCGCAGGACGTTGTGCGCCAGCGCTTCCCCCCCTATGGAGAAGAGGCGCTGGGGCTCCCCCCTGAAGCGGATGACGATCTCCATGCGGTCCTTACCCAGAGCCTTTCCTGTGCGCAGGAGGAAGGGAACACCTCGCCACCTTTCGCTGTCGATGAAAAGCTCAACGCTCGCAAAGGTCTCCGTATCACGTGCCGGGTCCACGCCATTCTCATCCCGGTACGCCGGCACCTGGCGGGCACCGATCTGTCCCGCGCCGTAACGCCCCCGAACCGTCCCCTGCCGCACCTCCACCGCTGACAGGCGCCGTACCTGCTGCAGCACCTCCACCTTGCGCCCGCGGAAATCCCCCTCCGCAAGGCTTTCCGGCGCCTCCATCGCGACGATGCACATCAGCTGCAGCAGGTGGTTCTGGATCATGTCCTTCAGCGCCCCCGCCCGATCGTAGTACACGGCACGACCTTCGAGGGTGAGGGTCTCGTCCCAGCAAATCTCCACCCGCTCGATGTGCTCCCGGCTCCAGAGAGGGGAAAATATGCGGTTCATGAAGCGCAGCCCGAGCAGGTTGTGCACCGTCTGCTCCCCCAGGAAGCTGTCCATGCGGTAAACGCTCTCCTCGGCGAAGTGCTGCCGCAGCAGGAGGTTGAGGGAGCGGGCGGCGGAGAGAGTATCTCCGAACGGCTTCTCAAAGACAAAGGCACTCCCGGCTGGGGGGGCGAGGCGCGCCAGTGCCCGCACCAGCGGCGTGAAGAGGGCAGGTGGAAGGGCGAGATAAAAGACCGCCGGCTCCCGCACAGTCCCCAGAGCTGCCAGGACCGCCTCCTCGTTGGAGACGTCCGCAGTGGCGTAGTGGAGCCTCTCCAGAAAGTCTCCCGAGAGAAGATGCTGCGGCACGAAGGGGCGACTTCTCTGCACGATGTGGCTGCGAAATGAGGTGCTATCCCACTCCTCGCGAGCGATGCCGAGGACGGAGAAGCCTTCGGGAAGTCTCCCGCCAGCATGAAGCTCGCACAGCGCAGGCATGAGGAAACGCGAGGTGAGATCGCCGGTGGCTCCGAAAATGATCAGGAGCTTTTTCATCTTTTCCGTCCCTCTCGATCGCGGCGGGACAAAAGGACGCCGCTGGAGATGAGTCCCACGTGGCTGAAGGCTTGGGGGAAGTTTCCAAGGAACGCACCACTGGCCGGATCGATCTCCTCCGGCAGCAGCCCCAGCCTGTTCGCCCTGCCGCACAGCGAATCGTACAGCGCGTGTGCCTCATCCAGACGCCCCTGCTGTGCGAGGTTGTCCGCGAGCCAGAAGGAGCACAGAAGGAAGGCGCCCTCCTCTCCCGGCAGGCCGTCCGGAGAGACTCGAGGGAGGTAGCGATAGAGAAGGCCATTCCCTGCATCGAGGTGACGCGCCACGGCCGCGGTGGTCGCGACCATGCGCGGATGGTCCGCCCGGAGGACCCGCCTCATAGGCAGGACCAGCAGGCTGGCGTCGAGCGCCCCGCCGCCGAGGTGCTCGGTGAGGGCCTGCTTCTCCGGGTCCCAGGCATCCTCCAGAATCGTGCTGCGGATCGTTTCCGCCTCCGAGAGCCACCCTGCGGCATCACCCGGGAAACCAAGCTCTGTGGCCATGCGCGCGCCCCGCTCGAGAGCCACATGGCACAGTGCCGCCGAATAGGTGAAAGGGCGGCCGGAGGTGCGTACCTCCCAGATCCCCTGGTCGGGGATGCGCCACGCCTCCCGGGCGCCTTCCACGAGGGCGTGCAGGCGGGACCACAGGTGGGAGTCGATCCTCCCCCCTCCGCGGGCCCACTGGTAGGCGCAGTCGATGATCTCGCCGTAGACGTCGTGCTGCCGCTGGTCGGCGGCTGCGTTCCCCCAGCGCACCGGCGCCGAGCGGCGGTACCCCTCCAGCGAAGGGTCGATCCTTTCCAGCGGAGGCTGCTCCCCGTGCAGGTTGTACAGGACGCGGGGGCGTCCGTCCTTTTCGATGGCATCCAGCACCCAGGTCAAAAACCCCGCCGCCGTCTTCGTCATCCCAATCCGTCTGAGGGCATAGACGCAGAGCGCCGTGTCCCGGACCCAGGCATAGCGGTAATCCCAGTTTCGCGCGCCCCCCACCCTCTCGGGGAGGGAGGAGGTCGCGGCCGCCACCAGAGCTCCGGTAGGAAGATAATCGAGGAGCTTGATAGTGATCGCGGAGCGGCGCACCAGCATCTCCTGCGGCCCCTGATAGTTAAAACCCGCAATCCACCGGCGCCAGGCCCGGAGCGTCTCCTCGATGAGCGTCTCGGGCGCTCCGGAGCCGTGCCTCGAGCTTCCCTCTCCCCAGCGAAGGATGAGATGAAACCGCTCCCCCTCCCGTGCGCTATAGGACGATGACAGGCCGTGCATCTCCGGGGAGAACAGGTGAAGATTGAGGTGCGGCTGCAGGGCCCACCTGATGCGGCACGCCCCGCCCCCCCCCTCGACGGCACCTCCTCCGCGTGGCGCTACCGACACCCGGATCTGCGGATTCCCCTGGAGCACCTCCACTCTCCTAATCAGTTCGCACCTCCCTGCCGCGACATCCTCGGAAAGGTCCGCCCCGGACCGGAGCGTGAGAGCATCGGTAATCCGGATGGTTCCGGAAGCGCCCCGCAGCTCGGTGATCAGCACCCCGCTCTCCTCCAGGTAGTACTGCCGCGACTCCACCGCGTCCTCCAGTGTGAGAATGAAGCTGCCACCGTGGGTCGCGTCGAGGATGGCGGCAAATAGCGGGTCAGAGTCAAAGCGCGGGACGCAAAGCCATGAGATAGCACCGTCGGCCCCGACGAGCGCCGCTGTGTCGCCATCACCGACGAGGCCGTGGTCCTCGATGGGCAGGTAGCCGTCATGGCGCTTTATAGCCTTCCAACTTTCATCCATAGTTTTCCCCGCGGCACTGGCCACCGCCGGCATGTGAGGGTAGGACCTTGTAGCTCGTCCCTCTCCTTAATTGTAGCGGGCTTTGTTAGCCGGAAGTGGACCGGATCCGTAGTTGCTTCACATCATCACCACTCACCCTGGCCACCGAGGGGAGAGGAGGGAGAGGCTTGCCTGCGCAAGAGGCCATTCGGTACACTTGAAGATGTGGTGCTTCTAAGTTTCAGGTTTTAGCCACAGAACGACCGCGGGCATCTGCCGCGGCACAGGAGACATCAAAGGGAGGATGCTATGGCACCCATAGGCAAATCGAAAGAGTCGGAAAAAAATCCCAACATAGGGGGAGTCGGCGGCCACTCAGTCAGCAACGTGACCCACGCCTTGCGCGGGACCGACTTTCCCGCCCAGAAGCAGGATCTGATCAAGCAGGCAAAGCAAAATCACGCCACAAAAGAGGCGATGCAAGAGATTGAGCAGATGGAAGAGAAGGAGTACGGCAGCATGGCCGATGTCATGAAGGACTACGGCAAACACCACTGATAGCTCCGATTCCGGGAAGCGCTCCGGCGCCTCCTGCAATCCGCCAGACAGCGGCGCTGCGCCCGCCAAAGCCTTGGGTTCTGCCTTCGGCGAGCGCGGAGACAGGAAATTTTTATGGGCGGAAGGAGTCGCACAGGCATTGTCAAAGTTCTGACAGATGGTAACATTTTTACCAGCCTGACGTATGCCCAGGGGTACCTCGTCGTCCTTGGGCCCTTTTCAGCGGGGATAGCTCAGTGGAAGAGTGCAGCCCCACCAGGGCTGAGGCAGTGGGTTCGACTCCCACTACCCCGCTCCAAGAACTCGAAAGGGGGATGTGCGCTTGGCGCCCATTCCCCTTTCTTTGTGCCACGCGCCTGGCAACGCGTTACTGACCTCGCACCCAGAAAGCCCACGTGCAACGACTATTGTCCTGCCGCCGATCAAGTCTCACTCTGTGCACATATCGGTGCCATTCACTTCATCCTACGGCTCCCTAAATGGCGACCTTACCTGGAGGGCCATCATGCAAGAGTCCCGCTTTACCATCTGGATAGACCTTGATAACTCACCCCACGTCCCCTTCTTTGCCCCCCTACTGAAGGAACTTCGCTCTCGTGGCTTCAGAATCTGGTTAACCGCGAGCTCCCGCTATCAGGTTGCCGATCTGGCGAGTGCCCACGGGCTTTCCCCCTTCCTCGTCAACGGCGGCTACTATGGAAAGAATAAGCTGTTGAAGATTATCGGCGTGGGCCACAGGGCATTAATGATGCTACCTCACCTCCGTCAGATATCACCTGTTCTAGCACTATCCCACGGTTCAAGGGCGCAGATGATGGCGGCAAAAGTCGTGGGTATTCCCGTGGCTACCATCATCGATTATGAGTACGTAAGCATTTCCTTCGCCAGCGTCGACTACCTGATCACACCAGAAATTGTGCCAGACTCAGATTCCTACAGATGCAATAGACACCTGAAATACCGTGGACTGAAAGAGTACGTTTATACGGCGAGTTTTGAACCTTCTGGCGGAGTAATGGCCGGGCTCGGAATCGAAGAAGGGAAAATAGTAGTCACAGTACGCCCGCCGGCTACCGACGCACATTACCATAACGACGCCTCTGAGGTACTGTTCAGAAGGGTGCTGGACCGCGTGGCGCTGGAGGATAACGCCGTCATGGTGGTCGTGCCGCGAAACGAGTCGCAGAGGACTCGACTCCTCCAACAATGCAGGCGGCTGATCGAAAAGGGGAAGGTAGTAATCCCGGCAAAGTCCGTATCCGGGCTCGACCTGATCTGGGAATCGGACGTAGTGGTAAGCGGAGGGGGGACGATGAACCGTGAAGCGGCTGCGCTCGGTGTGCCGGTCTACAGCATATTCAGAGGCAGGATAGGAGCTGTCGATCGTTACCTCGCAGAGGCAGGGCGGATGACGCTGCTCACGTCCACCAGTGACGTGGACACCCAAATGCAGGTGGTAAAGCGAAAGCGACCACAGGTCCTGCCTCGTCATAGCGACACTCTTTTGGACGTGGCGGACTGCATCGAGCAGGCTGTAATTTCCGTTACCTCGGGCAATATCTCCGGCGTCTGCGGTGCGGGGCAGATATCGTGAGATGCCGCTGTCGATCCGCTCGAAGCAGGTGCTACAGCCCTCTGGAGTGAGATTGGCAAAGGACGACGGTAATGTTATCCCTGCCACCTGCCTGTAGTGCCGAAGCTACCAGCAATGCCGCCTTTTCCTCGATGGTGCCGCTCGAGGCGAGAATGGCCGAGATCTCCTGATCCTCGACCATGTCGCTCAATCCGTCCGAACAGAGGAGGAAGATGTCCGCGGGGAGCACCGGACCGCGGATGATGTCCAGCGAAAGGGAGAGGTCGATCCCCAGCGCGCGCAGGATCACGTTTTTCATCGAATGGGAGCGCGCCTGGCGGGGTGTGATGAGCCCTGCTTCCACCTGCCGCTGCACCAGGGAGTGATCCTTCGTCAGTTGCCTGAGTTCCCCTTCCCGAAAAAGGTACGTCCGGCTGTCACCGACGTGTCCGAGAATGTAGCGGTCGTCGCCGAAGGCGATCAGATCGGCGGTGCACCCCATGCTGTTGTAGGCGGGATTCTGCCGCGCGCTCGACAAGATCCGCTCGTTACCGGTCTTGAAAGCCTCTCGAACCAGGGCACTCACATCCTCTCGGTTTTTTGGATACGCCGGAGAGAAGATTTCCCGGACAGCGTCCACGAATATCCTGCTCGCAACCTCCCCTGCCGCCGCCCCGCCCATCCCGTCGGCGACCGCGGCGCATTTCCCCCCGGGCATGATTATGAAGGCGTCCTCGTTGTTGCCGCGCCGCGCTCCCTTGTCCGTCTTTCCTGTTGCAGAGATTTTCATGCAGTAAATACCTTTGCCCGGGCTTTCGACAGAGCTTTTCTCGGCTGATACTCTGGCGGCAGCGCCACCACTCCATGCAGGCAAGAACATGATCTAGGGCCTCGTGTGCGGCGGCTGCGCGCTTTCAGGAGTGGGCAGGTGAGCGGAAGCAGAGGCGCTCGCCGGAACCGGAATCGTTGTGGAGGCCGGGCAGGCGCAGTCAAATCCGAAAAGCTTGGGGTTTTCGCAGATTACGGCGGCGGAGAATATGAGGAAGACGTAGTCGTACGTCTCCTTCGGGATCTCTTTCATGGAGAGGAGCCGCCAGAAGTTGCGCTCCCGCGGGTTTTCCGGCATCCTGCTGATGATCTCCCGCACGTGCCCCTCCCCCCAGTTGTAGGATGCGAGCACCAGAAGTCCGGACGCCTGCGCGTTCGTGCTGTTCAGCTCCTTTATGTATTTTATGGCGGCCACGGTGGCTTTGATGAAATCGTGGCGCTCGTCCTGCGGGTCGTACACCCCCTGGTCGAAAAGGGGCCCGATGCGCAGCCCGTAACGGTCGGCGGTCTGGGAAATGAATTGCCACATCCCCTTCGCACAGCCGTACCGGGTGGGGGGCCCGACGGCCTTCTCGTCAAAATTGCTCTCCTGCAGCGCCAGGAAGAAGTATTGGGGCGGCAGGTTGTTGTCGCTGAGAATCCTGGTGATGATGGGGGTGTACCCCTTCTCCTGCGCCTTCGCGAGCGCAACTTTCAGGCGGTCCGACGACTTCCAGATCCCGATGTAGCGCTTCACCTCGTCGGCGAACCCCGGCGGCATCGCCACCTCGCACTCGCCAAAGACGCGCGCCATGCGCATGATCACCTTGTCCTCGTCGGACAGCTTCCGGTAAATGCCGAGCTCTCTCACGAAGGCGTCGTAGTCCTGCTCGAGCCCTTTGAACTTTGCCCTCTTTGCCTGCAGTTCCGCGACCTGCTGCGGGTTCGCCTGGAGGAGCACCAGATCCTCGAGCTGCGCGATTTGCAGCTCCTGATTTTTCATGGTGTAGAAGATGTTCTGCGCAGTGCTCCGCATCTTCTCCAGCTTGTTTTTCTGGTACAGGATGACGCTGCCGGCGACCAACAGGAGCACGGCGGTGAAGGCAATAAGGTAGCGGTACTTGCGGGTCCTGGACTTGTGGGCGCGGTCGAAGGCGCGGCGAAACATAATGGTCTGCTCGCCCGCGCTCTCCTCGGGCTTGTCGAGGTAGTGCCTGATGATCTGGGTTTCGGAGGAGAAGTCGCGCTCGGGGCGCCTGGGGAGCGGGCCGAGGTGCACGGTCTCCATGATCGGATCGTCGGGAGACGGCTCCGGCGCGGCAGCGGGGTGAGCTGGCAGCCTCGTCGTGGCGCAGGATAGCCAGCGAGATCTGCGGCCCGTTGTCGCCGAGGTTAATGATGGCGGAGTCAGTAAGCCGGGTGCGCTCAATGCGGGTGCCATTGAGGTAGGTGCCGTTGCCGCTTTGCAGATCCTCCACCCACCACTGCGCACCGTCGAAGTCAACCCTCGCGTGCAACCGGCTCACCGCCGGGTCCTTCACCCCATAGTCGGCTCTTTTGCTGCGGCCGATGGTGAAGGAGGCGGAAAAAGATGCCGCCTGCGTCTGAGGCCCTTTGATAACGCGTACTGCTATTGAATCAGACATCGCAGTGCCCCGTTTCTGCTATCGGTGAGAGGCCAGCCACAAGTATCCTGCTTCAAGGCTATTTCGGCTACGCTCCTGCTCCTATCTCTCCTTCACGTACCTAAACGGCTACCCCGTCCGCAGCATACTGTACTCAACACCTATCTGGCAGGCTGCTCAACCTGGCCAAGACGGCGGGAGTCCATCCATCCTATGGCACGCTCTGACTGAACGAGTGATCTCCTTTTTCCTTTACATACAACTCCGACCACTGCACCTTTAGGTAGAAAAGCCGACACTCCGGATGACGTGGAAGAGTTACTTAAGGAGGACGCAGCTTTAACGACTCCTAGCTCCACCCACTTCTTCTTAACGATGCGATCCAGGACCACGCCGCGGGCTATCTCCGGAACGAGGACAAGACCGCAGCCGGTATGCTCACGGCCCAGCGGAACCTTTAATTCAACTCCATCTTTCACCGCAATCAACTGGCCAGGGAGTGTCCGGTCATAGCTCCAAGTCACCACTGTAGCCGTATCATCTTTTGCTTTCCCAGACAGGTAGAAAGAACATCGCTTGCTGACCTCCTCCCCCTGCTCCTCGCGATAATAGCCCGTGAGGTTCCCATGCTCATCTGCGGCCAGCATGAGGCCCTCGTAAATCCCGGGGATGAATCCTCCGCCAGCTACGGAGACAGTAATAGAGGTGAAAGTCACGGCTATCACAGAAGTCGCTACACGGAGTAGACGCAAATTTTTAGGTGCCGATGTACTTGTTGTATTTTTTTGCAATGAGCACGTCGTAGTTGCCATAGTCTTCACCGTTATATAGTCGGGCCATAGTCTGGAAGCTTTTCTCTCTCATTGCCTGAATCAGTCCGGTCTTCCTTTTGCAGTACCCAACGAATGCATCCAGTTGTCCACTCTCACCCAATTTCATTGCCTCAACAAAGCTTTCTACCGTCTTGTAGCCACATGCAGCGAAGTTAAACCCCATAACCTGAAACATCCCCCAGGAAGACGCTTGCAAGGCAGCGGCTAAGTCCAGTTTCATTGCGTCGTCCAAGGTTTTCCATGCAGCGGCATGGCTTCTGTTGTTTTGTTGCCATTCCGGCCCCGCTTTTCTGATGTACCTGTACGACAGCAGAGGGTGAGAGTAATCGTACTTCTTGTGCGTGTATCTTCTGAAAATGTGCCCCTCAAAAGCGATAACAGGTAGGCGGTTGTCCCCAAACCCGCTTTTGCCTCCAGATTCGACCTCTGCGAAAGCTTTGATTATGGCCACAGATACGTCACCTCCAAGAGCGGCTGCTGCACGCTGGTAATCTTCGGCGGTGAGCTTTACGTCAGCTCCCATGCTGGGGGTAAGGATGGAGATGCGCTTCGCCTTCTCAGGAAGAGACTCAGAGCCAGGGGTTCTCGACGCTTCAGGCGAAGCGTGGTCATTGATACCAAGCGGCCCAGGACTGTCACCCCGGCAACAGGCATTAGGAGATGCGGCGTCGTTTAAACCCAAGACACCGGGAGTTCGCGAAGCGGAGGCATTGGGGTCAAATCCTAGCGAAAACCTTGAGCGCGAGTTTGCCATCACTTCCCCCAGAAAGAGTCTTCAACTCCTCAGCACTAAGGGATATTCGTGGTCACCTGCCCCGGCATGACCACCTGGATCACCCCGGCCCAGGCGCACATGCACTTGCAGGTGTTGTCGAGGGCGGGCATGTTGGCGGCAATGACGGTGGGGGCCCCCGGCACCCAGGGAGCCGGAGTGTTCGGGATGCACGGCATGGGGGTCAGCACCCCCATTGCGGCCGCAGTCGCTGCGGCAACGGCGGGGTTCGCAGGGGAGGTGCACAGGCCAAAGGGGAGGATGTTCACCATCGGCTTGTGGTCCATGATGTTGCCGGCGGGCTGGTTGCCGCACATGACCCGGTTCACCGGGAGCACCACAAGGGCGCTCGGCGCCATTCCCATGCTGCACATAAGCTGCGCGCCGTTTACTACTTGCTGGGGCATACCCATCACTCCAAAAGAACTGCCCGCTTGAGCTCGCTCATCTCTTAAGAAGGATAAAGCCGCCGAAGTCGACGACTGCGACACTCCGCTCGCGCTCCATACTCTGCAGATTCCCTGTCTGTATTTCTTAAGTTCCCATGCCCTGCAGGTCCGTCGGTACTGCCAGCCCGCGGTTCTGCATGAGCTTCAGTAATTCCGCCCGTTTGCGGCAGTCGGGAAGGTTAGGGTCGGAGCAGAACCGGCGCTGGCACTCCACCAGATTTTCCGGCACACTGAGTCCGGTTTGATTGACCGCGCGAAAATCCGCGCCACTCAGGAGGAGTTCCTTGGCCCGGTCATACTCCAACTGCATGACCAGATCCATTAGGATTGTCGAACCGTCGGCGTTTTTTGAATTAATATCGGCGCCCTTTGCCAATAGCATCTCGTAGTGGGGCCAATTGTTTTCTGAAATGGCATAAAAGATGAGAGGGACGTCGCCGCTCCTCAGATTTGGGTCGAGTCCGAAATTCAGAAAGAGCCTGAGGTAGTCGGGATCCTTCTCGATGACCGCCACGTCAGCCGCAGCAGCGCCCTTTGGCGTCTTGAAATTGGGATCCCCCCCCAACTGCAGCAATAGCTGCACTATTTTCTTCTGCCTCGACTTGATCGCCACTCTTAAAGGCGTATTTTCGTATTCCCCGACTGCATTGACGTTCACTCCTTCGGCTACCAGTCCCCTCACGGAGTTTTCATCTCCGTCCATAATCGCCCTGACGAGAGCCGTCTCTTTCGGACTTGAAAAATACTTGCTGTAATCCAATCCACCCATTGAGTTACTCCAATTGCAGGAAACGAAAGTAAATAGAGAGCACCAGAAAGTAAATCTACAAATTTTTCGTTTCATCGCCGCAGGCTCTTGTCAATGACGTTGATGTCATCTGCTTTTTGCTGCTCCATACCGGCAATGACATAAGCAGTCTTATGCAGGTCAGCCTTCTTCAGTAAGCTAAGCCTGTTCCTCAACCTCCCACCTAGCCCCGGCGACATCCCTTGCTCGCTTCTTCCGGCGACTATGTCTTCCGCGTTTTCCAGCACGGGGAGCTTGTAAACCGGTCCGGCTGCGGCATAGGTGAGGGTACCGTTTTGCGCCATGGCTCTATGACCTGCCAGTGCGAGGGCGGCTGCCGCCGGCGGTGCAACGGCTCCCATTCCCAGCAGAACCGCACGCTGCACTCCGGGCTGCTGCATGGTATCCAACACTTCGCCATCGGTGACGAAGTTTTGAACGTTGCTGTCGGCGAGATTTCGCGTGTATTCCTTTCCAAATCGTTCGATGGTTTCAGGGTGCACGCCTGCGGGGTCGATGGCGTAAGTGGGGGAGCCAGTAATGATACCGGCAGCAGTCGCCATGCCTCCACCCATAGAGTGACCGGTTATATCGAGGCGGTCGCCGAGTTTCTTTTTCAGTTTCTGCGCTGTTTTTATCGCCGTTGTGTAATGCCCCGTCTCCCCACCAATAGCCTGCACCCCGTCGGCCAAAATGTCGTCCTTTCCTTGTGTGCCTCTAAAAGCGAGTACATACCGTTCCTCTCCGAACACATCTTTTTTTGCCTTGTACAACTCCGGATAATACCCGTCCTTGTACTCCTCGGGGTTGAAGTCGGGTCTTAGCTGGGGGAACATATCGGAGGTGCCCCCGAGCTTCCTCAAATCCTGGTCACTCACCCTGTCCCATCCTTCTGGCGGGTCTCCCCGCCGCACATGGTAGACATCCTCTGCGAGACGCGCCCGCTCCACAGCCACATTGTTGCGTTCCAACCGCTGCGCCGCATGGGCAAGCACATCCCGGCTCTTCCCGGGAGGCATGTGTTGCAGTTTTTCGTTGCTCCTGGCGATCTTAGATTTGCGCTCTGCGACCCGGTCAGCCTTTTTGCCCTTCGGGCAGTGCTGGATCCTCGCTCCTGCCGGCTGCGGCTTAAGCCTTTTCTGTACTGCCTTTTTGGCCGCAGCAACTTTTTGCCGGACAGAGCGTTTGGCTGCGTCTGCCTTTTGCCCGATATACTCCTTTGCACGTCGGGCCTCCTTGTGCACAAATTGTGCGCCATCCCGGGCCTTCAGCTTTACATAGCGAGCAGCCTCGCGGGCTTTCTCCTTTGCGGACACAACGCCGTGCTGCAGCTTTTCCGCGGCAGACCGCCCGGCGGAAACAGCCGCCTTTTCAAGCCCAGCTGCTGCCGCTTTCGTTGTCTTTGCCACGCTGTTGAAGGCGGATCTGGCAGAATCGCTTGCATCCTGGTACACGCTCGTCAATGTGCTACCGAACCATGACATCAGTCTCTCCCGGAAGATTCTTCTTATGCACCGACAGCACCGTCTTCCAATATCCCGGTTACCTCATCGAGGAAACGCCACAGCCACTCTGCCTTTGCGTCACTGCCAAGCTCCAGATCGTTCAGCACATCCTTTACAGAATGGAACCGGTCATCGAAGTCGAGCCCCATAATCCAAGCTGCGACGATGAACGGAGCGACATGGGTCTCGAGGATGAGCTGATGCGATGCTGCCCGTTCGGTCAGCTCCAGTATTTCCCGTTCCAGCTCATCCTTCGGAATTTCCCTCGATTCGGGAAAGTGCTCATTGAGAAAAAGGCGCATGCGCTCGGCATAGATCCCATCTCCCAAAGAAGCAACCTGCTCGTGTCTTATTACCAGCATCTCATTGCCTCCTGCCGTCCCACGCAGGGCGGAGTTGATGGCGAGGGGCGCAGGAGCCTCTCTCGTGTAGCAACGGCGGACAACGCGGGATCAATCATCTTTGCGACGCTCCCGGGAACAGTCATCAAAGGCTGATCTTTTCCTCGCGTAACGTGGATCCGGTCAAAAAGAGTTTTTCTGCCGTTTCCGCATCATCATCTTCCGTGAGATAGGAAGTCACCGGCCCATAAACAGTCTTCAGCTCATCTGAATTGCAGGTAGGAAGATAAATCCGGCACACGCGTGGATCATAGTATCTGAAGTAGAGCGACTTTCCGCTCTCGTCGTGGACAATAAGGAACTGCCGAAAGTGCTTCCTGAGCGTCCCCAAATCGGCCTCGGCTGTCCCGAAAACCCCCCAGTGCTTCCCCCATCCGTTGGTCAGGACCCATTCCGTAAAGGGTGAGTGCCGCTCCAGCACCGCGAGGTAAGGTGCCATCTCGGCAAGATCCGGCTCCAGCTCTCCGCGGTAGAGGCAGACGTACTCCGGCTCGAAGGCGGCCAGGTGCCCCGGGAGGTCCGGCACTGAGGCGCCGTCAAGGATGGCGAACACCGTCCTTGGCTCCCCAGAAAAGAGATGCGTCTTCAGGATATTTACTGCTCGTTGCTCTATCATCTCCAGCCTCCCGGGCCGGCAGCCTATGGTCAGGTGTCGCAGAAGGGCGCACCGCTTTCTGCTGCCGATTTGAGGGCCGCCGCCTGCGGGCCCAGTGTCTTTGGTTTGGGGGGCGGCGAGGGCTTGTCGCTCTTTCCCGCCTCCGCCCTGTCCGCTTCCTTCGGGGGCTTCGCAACGTCGGGTGAGACGCCGGAACCGGAACCGGCAGAGGCTGCGGAGCCGCCGCTGTTGATATTGACCATGGCCCCCTTCACGTTCACCAGGGCATCCCCCATGACGTTCACCATCGCCCCCTTGATGGAGACGCCATCCGGGCCGATGTTCACATAGTTGCCGCCGACCTTCAGTGTCAGCTGCACCCCGGCCTCCAGCACGACCTTCATCCCCGCCTTCAGGTGGATCTCCTGCCCCGCTTCGAGCGCCTGCTTCGCCCCCACCTTCTGCTGCAGGTCCTGCCCAACCTTCAGCGATACCGTCCCCTCCACCTTTTCGTTCTGGTCCCCCTTCACCGTGAGGTGCTTGTCGCCGTCCACCTGCTCCAGCTGGTCCTTTGCGACGATAAGGTGACGGTCGTTTCCTACCCACTCGAGTGAATCCTTCTTTACCCGGACGTCCAGTTGCTTCTCCGCCTGGATGAAGAGCTGCTCGCTCCCCTTCTTGTCCTCGAACCGGATCTCGTTGAAGCCCCCCCCGCCGGTGGAGGAGTTCGTCTTTATGGTGCTCTTCGTCTTTTCCGCCGGGAGCGGATACGGGGGCTTGTTGATCCCGTTGTACACCCGCCCGGTGATGATGGGGCGGTCGGGGTCCCCTTCGAGGAAGTCGACGACCACCTCCTGGCCGATGCGCGGGATGAAGATCGCCCCCCAGTTGGTGCCGGCCCACAGCTGGCTCACCCGGATCCAGCAGGAGCTCTTCTCGTCCTTTTTCCCTTCGCGGTCCCAGTGAAACTGCACCTTCACGCGGCCGTCTTCGTCCGTGTAGATCTCTTCCCCGGCGGGGCCGACCACCACCGCAGTCTGCGAGCCGTGCACCGTTGGCCTGGGGGTAAGCCGCGGGGGACGGAACGGGACCTCTGCGGGGATGCAGGTGAAGCTGTTGCGGTAGTGGAATTCCGCACCCGACTGCACCGACTGGCTCGCGTGGTGCTCGATAGCGGTCAGCACGAAGTCCTTTCCCGACATCTCCCTGCGGTGGAAGCTGTTCAAGGTGAAGCGGTAGCCGGTGCCGAAGGCACGGCAGCTGCTCGTCCCGGTGATGGAGGTGATCTGCGCCTCCTCCTCTTCCATGCGAAAGCGCGCCAGCCGGTCCCCCTCGACTTTTTTACCGTACTCGCCGGGGTAGTCGTAGATCTCCCGCTCGCCCGGGCCGAGCTTGTACTTGCTCGGTAGCTCCACCGACAGGGCGGTATTGGGGACCCGGAAATTGAAGTCGTTCAGGCTGTATTTCCCCGAGCGGATCTCCTGGGTCTTCTCCAGGGAGGTGATGAAATCCTCGTCCTTTCCCGCCTGCTGCACCTGATAGCTCGCCCCCTTCTGCCCGGGACAGGGGAGATTCGCCTGGGGGGCATCCGCCAGCACCAGCTTGTGCTTTCCGTCCGCGTGCTCAAAGAAGTAGTGGATCCCTTCGTCCTCCAGAAGGCGGGAGACGAAGTTGAAGTGGGTCTCCCGGTACTGCACGCAAAACTCCCGCTTCTGGTAGCTTCCCTGCAGCCTCAACTCAAAGTCGGAGAAGCCGAACTCCTTGAAGATCTTCTCCGCGATGTCCGGCACCGACATGTTCTGGTAGATCTTTGACTCGGCGCTGCGCGACAGAAGCCAGAGCCACGGCACGACGGTGGCACGGTAGGAGGAGACCCGGGTGTCGCCGAGGGTGGTTCCGCCGCCGGAGCTCTGGGCAAAGCGGGAAACCACGCCGTTTATGTACCGCTTCCCCCCCCAGCGCAGGTTGATGACAACGGTCACCGCGGTACCGATGATGTCGTCGAAAGAGATGGACTGGTTTTCGGAGACGAGCGCGAGATCGTAGGAGAAGAGCCGGGAGATCCCCTCAGTGCCGTGGAGCGACTCCACCAGCAGCACGTCCTTTCCCAAGGACGTTGCCAGACGCATATGTCGTCTTTCCTGTGTGAAATCAGCCATCGTGCACCTTTCTAGTTGACTGCGGGCTACGGTAGTTAGACGCAGGCCCTGGGGTCAGGCTTTGCATTTTGGTATTCGGTTTTCGTCAGTACCCTTGCGAAAGAACTTGCCTTACATCTGCCGCGGAAATCCCCAAATGCAAGGCCTGACCCCGCCCCCCCACTGACCCCGGGTGGATTCTATTCTTAATTGCACCAGTTGATGTAAAAGCAGGACATGACAGGCAAATCTGGTAGTGTGTGAAGCGCGACCAACACATACCCCAGGAGGAGCCCGCCATGTCCCACACGCATCTTACAGAAAATGAGCGATATGTCATCAGCCATTTGAAGGTGGCGAAATTTAGCCTTCGCGAAATCGGCCGTAGGCTTGGACGCCATCACACAAGCATCATGCGCGAGATTGCGCGCAACGGCCCGACATACCCCGATGGAGTTTACTGGTACACCTTCACGCATGGCACTGCGCTTAAACGTCGTCACCAGCCCAGGTCTTTCCGGCGGCAGGACAACGCCGATCTGGTCGCTTACGTTGAAGAGAAATTGATGCTGGATTGGCCACCTGAAGCCATTGCCGCCAGGCTCAAAATGGATTTCCCAATGGACCGGGCGATGCGCATCAGTCATGAAACCATCTACCGCTGGATTTACCTAGACGCCAGAGAAGGTGGCGAGCTTCACAAGCATCTTCGCCGTCGGAGGCGGAATCGCCGTAGGCAAACGCGCTACTGCGCAGGACGGCGGTTCATTCCGGGTCGAGTCTCAATTAAGGAGAGGCCGGCAGTAGTTGGTACCAGAGAACGATTTGGGGACTGGGAAGGCGACACGCTGCACGGTGCGAAAGGCGCAGGAAACCTTGCCACGTACGTTGAGCGCAAGAGCCGCTTTTTACTTGCCGCAAGACTCGCAGACAGAAGGGCCGCAACCATGACGGATCATAGCGCGAGGTGCTTCAGCCCTCTGCCCGAGATCCTCTGCCAGACAGTAACCGTTGATAACGGTAGTGAGTTTGCGGAATTCAAAGATCTGGAAACTAAGACAGGGCTTACCGTGTATTTCGCGGATCCTTATGCGTCTTGGCAGCGTGGCACCAATGAGAACACAAACGGCATCTTGCGGCACTACTTTCCGAAGGGGTTCGACTTCAGGACCCTATCAGAGGAAGAAATTCAGCAGGTCGTGAAACAGGTCAACGATCGACCACGAAAGTGCCTCGGCTACCGGACTCCTGCGGAAGTTCTGCGTGCATCATTCGGTGGTGCATTTACAACTTGAATTCACCCCGCCCCCCCACAGTCGGCCACGTACGCTGCGTTTTTTCGTTTTATGAACTTTTGGCAATTCCTATCATCTCAGGGGCAATAAGCTCTGCAGCGACGTCTTCAAATCAAGTTTTAATATACCCGCGAATATTGAGTGCTTTCTCGATCTGATCAATATTGTGGCCCTCGGCCTTTCTTCTCCAGTACCCAATCTTAGGGTAGTTAGCTTCTTCTAGCGTTATGCTTTGGGTATTGCCATCATCATCTACATGGGTAACCAAGGCAACGTGTCCATTCTCCTTGAAGGGGCCAGATGTGACCTCTATGACTGCTACTCTCCCTTTCTTCGCCTTTTTCGTCTCCGCCAATCTCAGCTTCTCAGCCCAGGATGTGAGGTTTGAGGATGGGAGATGAACCCGCTTGATATTTCGTAGGTATCCAACACAATTTCCTGCATGAGGTCCCCCCGCGTTCAAAAGCTCGGAATGGACAGTGACGCCTTTATGCGTTTCTTTTTTCTTAGACATTTCCTCCTCCTCGGAAAAAGAGATTCCCCCCATTTGTTCTCAAGCACCCATGCGTTTCGGGACGAGAGGCCGCAAAAGCCTTACCTCTGCACGCACCTCTCCTCCTTCTACCGCGCAGGTGACACGTTAGATGCTGCATTCTTCATGAGCGACATACATAGTGACAGCGAGTTGAGCCACAGATAGGACTAATAGTGTCACAGCCAATGGTATACCGACGCCGGTGGCGGCTGTTCCAGCGGCGACCATGGTATGTGCGGCAATACCGGTGGATACACCTGACGCTGCAAGATCGGCCCAAGCCCCCATGCACTTACTCTTTTGGTCATCAGCAGCCAAATTCACAGCCAGTGCAAACTTTTTAATACCAGTTAGCTGTTATGGTAGCGATTGCTGTTGTAGGAGTGAGAGCCCAAACTTTCATCAGCTGCAGGGTTTGCAGCATCTCGCCAACGAAAAAGTTTCCTACTTTAAGAGAAGCTGAACCAATGTCTTTACTCACGAGTCCTGACATCGCTAAAGCTTTGTTAGAAAGGGAGAATGCAAGTTGTTGACCTGTAGGCAATCCTCCTTTCGCTAAAGCAAGTATCTCCTGAAGTTGAACTGCCATAAACTTCAAAACGTCTGCACTACTTACCGCAGCTCTTGTAGCAGGAGTGTCGACATGGCTCAGAGCTATTCGGACGGCTTCTTCAAATGACACATCATATCGGCAACTGGACTCTTCATAAAATTCCACTGGGACCTCCTTCAGTCGATTTAGATCAAGTTAAATCCGAAGCCTTCCCCCTCCAGCGCCACATTCACCTCCTTGAACTGCTCCCCGATCGCCATCCGTGACAGAATCTCCTTCGACATCTCCGGCAGGAGCGTGTTGGTGAGGATGTGGTCCACATTTCTCGCGCCGCTGTCCACTTCGGTGCAGCGGGCCGCGATGCTGTCGATCAGGGATTCGTCGTAACCCAAGGTCACGTTTCTGTTCTCCTTGAGGCGCTTCGCGATCTTGTTCACCTTGAGCTTCACGATCTGTTTCATGATCACGTCTGAGATCGGGTAGTACGGCACCACTTTCATGCGCCCCAGAAACGCGGGCTTGAAGTGCTTGGTGAGCTCGGGGCGCAGCATCTCGGCGAGCCCCTGCCAGGTGGGCCGCGTCTCTTCGTCGGCGCACGCCTTCATGATGAGGTCGGTGCCGAGATTGGTGGTGAGGATGATCAGCGTGTTCTTGAAGTCAATCTTTCTCCCCTCGCCATCTTCCAGCGTTCCCTTGTCGAAGACCTGGAAGAAGAGCTCCATGACGTCCGGGTGCGCCTTTTCCACCTCGTCGAGAAGCACCACGCTGTAGGGGCGTTTGCGCACCGCCTCGGTGAGCACCCCGCCCTCTCCGTAGCCGACATACCCGGGGGGGGACCCCTTCAGCGAGGAGACGGTGTGCGCTTCCTGGTATTCCGACATGTTGATGGTGATAAGGTTTTCCTCGCCGCCGTAGAGAAGCTCGGAGAGTGCGAGCGCGGTCTCCGTCTTCCCCACCCCCGACGGGCCGGCGAACATGAGGACGGCTGTCGGCTTCGAAGGGTCATCGATACCTGCGTGGGCGGTCTGCACCATCTGCGCTATGGCGGCAAGGGCGTGGTCCTGGCCGATAATGCGCTCGGCGAGGAGCTTCTCCATGTTGAGCACTGTCTGGATCTCGTCCAGCAGCATCCGGCCGGTGGGGATCCCGGTCCACCCGGAGATCACCTCCGAGATGATCTGGCCATTCACTTCGGTCTGCACCAGAGGGTCCTTACCCTGCAGCGCTTTTAGCTCCGACTCCAGCGCCTTCAGCTCGTCGCGTTTTGTGGAAACCGCCGGGTCCGCGGCATCTGCGGCCGCAGCTTCGTGAATCTCCTGCTGCAGCGCGATGATCTTTTCCGCAATCTCCTTCTCCTTTTGCCACCGGGCCTGCAGCGCCTCCAGCCTCGCGACCGCGTCCTCCTTCTCCCGCTCCAGAGCCGCCAGACGCTCGTCATGCACACGCCCGATGGTCGTCTCCCGCGCCAGTATCCGGGTCTCGCGCTCGATCTGCGCAAGGCGCCGGTTCAGGTCATCAAGTGCCGGGGGTACCGTGCTCATGCCGATGGCGACGCGGGCGCAGGCTGTATCGAGCACGCTCACGGACTTGTCAGGGAGCTGGCGTGCCGGGATGTACCGGTGCGACAGACGAACGGAGTCGACGAGCGCGTCATCGGTGATGAGGACCTTGTGGTGCTTCTCCAGGAAAGGGGCCACCGCCCGCATCATCATGACCGCCTTCTCCTCGTCCGGCTCCTCAACCTTCACCACCTGGAAGCGCCGGGTGAGCGCGGGGTCCTTCTCGAAGTACTTCTTGTATTCCGCCCAGGTGGTGGCGGCGATGGTGCGCATCTCGCCCCGCGCCAGCGCCGGCTTCAGGAGGTTTGCGGCATCGCTCGTCCCCGCCGCGCCCCCGGCACCGATAAGGGTGTGCGCCTCGTCGATGAAGAGGATGATGGGGATCGGCGAGGACTTGATCTCGTTGATGACGCTCTTCATGCGGTTCTCGAACTCCCCCTTGATCCCCGCCCCCGCCTGCAGCAACCCGAGATCGAGGGTCCTGATCTCCACATTGCGCAGCGGCGGCGGCACGTCCCCCTCCACAATCTTCAGGGCGAAACCTTCCACCACCGCGGTCTTTCCGACCCCCGCCTCGCCCGTGAGGATGGGGTTGTTCTGGCGGCGCCTGATCAGGATGTCGGCCATCTGCCGCACCTCGAAATCGCGCCCCAGCACCGGGTCGATCTCGCCCTTTTTCGCCTTCTCCGTGAGGTTGATGGTGTACTGATCCAGCGCGCGTGTCCCCGCAGCGGCAGGTGCCGGGTCCGCGCCCTGCGCCTCAGGCTCGCCCTGGCGACCGCCCTGCGCCCGGTCCTCTACCGAGCCGGCGGTGAGGTCCCGGAGGCTGGCCGACAGCGTCTCCAGGGAGATCTTCTTGAAGGTGTCGGAGGAGACGGCCATCACCCGGGCCAGTTCCTCGTCTGAGAGGAGCCCGACCAGGATGTGCCCCGAGCGGACCGCGGCAGAGGCGTGCTCGATGGAGGCGATCAGCCACCCCTCCCGAATCATGCGAGGGATGCGCGGCGACAGGGCCGGCGTGCGTGCGTTACCGGTCTTGAAACCGTCTATGGTGCGGGTCAGGTCAGTTCTGAAGCGGCTCTCGTTGATCTCGAAGTGCCGCAGGATCTTGTGCAGGTCGGTGTTGGGGATGTCCAGGAGCTTCAGGAGGAAGTGCTCGATGTCGATCTCGTAGTGCGTCTGGGACAAGCAAAGCCCCGCCGCCTGCTCCAGCGCCACGCGAGACGGCTCGTTCAGCTTGTCGATCAGCGACTTCAGGTTGGCTTTTGCCATCGGTACCCTCCATTTAAATGCACGGCAATCACGTTCGTCGAATAAACCCAAGGTGTGGGGTCAGGCTTTGCATATTGGTATTTGGTTTGTTAAATCCTCACATGCGAAGCCTGACCCCGCAAACACGACTTCAGGTTGGCTTGCCTTCGACGTCCTCCGTCTCAGTGCTGACAATTTAAAGCATTCGTCGAATACCTCACGCCCACCGTTAGCGGCCAAGGCAAAGGTCTGGGGTCAGGCTTTGCATATTGGTATTTGGCTTGTTAAATCCCCAAATCCAAAGCCTGACCCCGCCCCTAAATCCCCAAATGCAAAGCCTGACCCCGCAGCCCCCCCCGCAGAACCTGTGGACCGCCGGGAACGCCTAGCGCTTATCCCGGCCTACATTACTACCGCTGCGCGTCCATCTCCTGAAAGGTCGCGTGGGGGTCCGCCCCCAGCGGCACTGCCGGGGCTTTCAGCCAGGTCGACCAGCCGAGCCGCGGCGCCTGCGCTCCCGTGTCTCCCAGGCGGCAGGGAGGAACGTCTTCCCGCTTCAGGATGATGCGCACCTCGAACTCGTATTCGATCCCCACCTGATACTTAACCAGGGAAAAGAGCGGCCCCAGCCGGTCGCCCCCCGGCAGGAAGCGCGCGTAGCTGCGGAAGGGCATCGGCCCGAGCTTCAGCCTGAATTTCGTGTGCGACTCCCACACCTGCGATCCGCACACGGTGTCGACGCCGAGCCGACTGTTCGCCCTGCCGACGGCGGTGCGGTCCTCCGGCCCGAGCGTGATGAGACGCCCCACGAACTGGTCGAGCTCTACCGGCACCCCGAAGTAGTAGCGCACCGCCGCAGAGACCGCCGCCGCGGTCGGCACCCGGCGGGACAGGATCCCGCTGTAATACATCGGGGACTCATCAGGGAGGCCGAGCTTTCCCGACACCCCGCTTGTCCCTAGCCCCATCAGGCTGCGCAGGTAAAAGGAGAAACGGTCGGTGGCGTCCGGCCGGTAGGAGATTTCGCACCGGTACTTCTTCCACGCCAGAAAGAAGAGGGACAGGAGCCGGTGGTGAAAGAGATCGAAAAACGCCGGCAGCGGCGCCTTCTCCTTGTCCTTCTGCGTGCTGCGCTCCGTGGCGAGCTCGTTGTACCAGTGCGGCAGCACCCCCGACGGACCGACCAGCCCCAAAAAGGCCACCTCCAGCCGGGTCACCCCCTTCTCTGTCGTGAGGGCGCAAATGTCGCTCGGGGGAAAGGAAAAACCCGGCTTCACCCCCAGTCGCACCGGCTCCCGGGCGAGATCGCCACACTCCCCCACCCCGCCCTTCTCCGGGGCGAGACTCTCCAGAAGCCGCACCGCACTGTAGAAGGAGAAGCGGTAGAACTCGCCGAAAAGGCGGTCCCTTACAGAAGCATGCGGTGCCCGTTCCTGGGAGGCCATTCCTTCAGTTTTTCCTTTCTTTGCAGCGTTTCCGCCGTCATCCGCACAAAAGAGTTGATGCTGACGTATTCCCCGAGGAAACGCTCGATGACGCTTGCAAAGAGGAAAAGCCCGGTGCCGACGTACTTCTCCTCGTCAAAGGTCACCGTCACGCTCACGCCGCGGCAAAACGAGGAGGAGATCCTCTTCGTCACATACTCGGAGCGTATCCCGACGATCCCGCTGATCTGCTGGCGCGTCGCGGGGGAGTTGTCGAAATCGTACAGCCGGAGGATTTCCTTCAGCGCCTCGCCGTTCCCGTTCAAAAGGGAGAGGTAGTTGAGCGACAGATGGGAAATAAGCCGCCACTGCAACTCCCCCCCGAGCGCCGGCCTTCGCGGCGGTGTCGGCTTCACCAGGCACCGTACCCCCCGCACCGGCGCGGCGAGCTCGGTTTCGAAGTCGTCCGTGCCTCCTATCGGTATGCGCGCCGGGAGGTCGCGGTTGGTGCAGCTCACCTGGACGTGCACCACCTCCGCGCCGGGGCTCGTGGGGTCGAAATCGAGATCGACGAAAGAGAGATAGACGTCAGTGCCGTCGTCGCCGTCGCGGCCGGAGGGCTGGCGCTTCAGGTGCCAGTACGCCCGGGAGGCGGCGCGCCCCTCCTCCGCGTGGTGGTCCAGGGAGTACAGCGGGCGGTACACGGTCTCCCGGTCCGACCCGACCACGCTGGAGACCACCCGCTCCACCATGAAGACCTCCGTTGCCGCCGCCCGGCGCAGGTCGGGGATGACCTGGTACTCGGTCCGCTGGTGGTCGATCTGGATCGGCTCCGCGGTCCTTTTGAAGACGTTGATGACGGGAGTGGCGCCGAGGGTGAACGTCTCCTTCGTCACCACGAGATTTGGCCTCGCCCGCTCGAGGATGAAGGAGATCTCCATGCGGTCGCCGACGCTTCGGCCGGAGAGCTTCTCCAGCCCGGAGAGGTCCAGGAAGAGGAACTTTTCCGGAAAGGAGAAGTATTCGAAAAGGAGGTGGTATGCCGAGTAGCTGCGCCCGTCCAAGGGGACCAGCGCCTCCTCCGCGTTGAACCCCACCGGCCGGATCTCCCCCGGCGTCAGGGCCACCGTCTCCTGCCTCCCCTGTGGCGTCCTCCAGGAGAGCTCGATGTGGCAGACATTGTTCAGGAGCGCCTCGTAGAGGTGGTAGACGTGCTGCGGCGAGCCGTTCAGGAAAAATCTGAGGCGGCGGCAGTCGAGTTCGCTGAAGCCTGCGCCGTTGGTGGTCCCCAACCCGATGACGATCGCCTGCTGGGCCTTCGCCACGAGCTTCCCCGGGTCACCGACCGTCGCGCTCAATACCTCCACCGGCCAAAGCATCACCGGATAGCCGGTGGAAAACTGGCAGGGGAAGCCGTTTACCGGCTTCGAGTAGAGCACCGTCCCCTTCTCTATCGTGTATCCGGTGGCGGGAATCGCCTGCCGCACCGGATCGAAACACACCACCGACATGGAGGGGACCGGCGCAACGTAATGCGGGTAGAGGACCTGAAAGAGCGACTCGGTGATCTCCGGGAAGTGGTCGTCGATCTTTTTGTGTATGCGGCCGCTCAAAAACGAAAACGCCTCGATGAGCCGCTCCGTATGCGGATCGCCGCACCTGTCCCCCTCGAGCTGCAGGCGGGCAGCCACCATCGGGTACCTGGCGGCAAACTCCGCCCCCATGGCCCGCATGAAAGCAAGTTCCCGCTCGTAGTAGTGCAGCAGTTCGTCGCCCATCTGTTCCTTCGCCCTCTCCGGGGGCCGTGTTGCCCCCGTGTCCCCAGCAAAAGCCCTACTTCGGCACCAGATATTCGCCTCTGTTGATGTCGAACAGGGTGTCAAAGCTCACCGGCTCCGCGTCCTCGTCGATCACCAGGAGGGCGCTGATCTTGAAGCGCAGCTCGCGGCTGCTCTCTCCCGTCTCATCCAGTTGCACCGTCACGTGGCGCAGCCTCGGCTCGAAAAGGGCGATCGCCTTCTCCATCTCCTGGCGCAGTTCCGCCCGGACCGCGGGGCTCGCGGGGTTCTTCGAGGTGAAATCAGGGAGCCCGTACACCAGGAGGGAGTTGCTGAGCTCCCGGCACCCCTCCGGAAGCTCCGTGTGGAAACATTTTGTGTTGAGGAGGTACTCCAGGTCCCTCGCCACCACCTTTCTCATCTCGCTGTACCCCATCTGCCGGTACTGGACAGGCTCGCGCGGATTTCCCGGTTCGAAGTCTATGAGCCTGTCCAGTAATGATGGCTGCACCCACTACCTCCCTAGCAGACCTTGTTCGCCTTTACGTCGAAGGCAAAGGGCATCTTGCCACCTTCGGCGCCCTTGGCGTCCTGCGCGGTGTACACGACTTCAAACTTGGCGAAGTTGATGGAGATGTTCTCCGTCAGGCGATCCTGGCCGCCGGAGCCGCCGGTGGAGATCGAGGAGACGAGGCAGTCGCTGAGCTTCAGCTTCAGGTACTCCAGCGGCTTCTCCCCCGCCTTGCGCACCACGAGATTCATCTCCTTGATGTGCTGCCCGTTGCAGCACGCCTTCAAAAGCGGCGGACTGGCGAGGTCGATGTACTTGGTGATGCTGATATCCTGCACGTTCACCTTGCCGGCGCCGCCCCCCCCGCCGGTGTGGGTGTTGCCCGACTGGGTCGCTCCCCAGCTCCAGGCAAGGATGTCGATCTCGTCCTTGTGCCCCTCTACGAACGACTCCCCTTTTATGCCGTCGACCTTCAGAAACATATCTACTGCCATGGCGTTTCCTCCTTTGGGGGCGCCGCGCGCCCCGATTTGTGTACAACGCGTCTATGACGACTTGCTGCAGCGGTCTTATCGACTTCACACCCGGATTCAGCTCCCCTGCGCAGGGAGGTTGGCGACGAGTCTCAACGACACGGCCAGCTCGTCGAGCTGGTAATGCGGCTTCAGGAAAGCGATGGCGCGGTACGATCCGGGCTGCCCCGGAATCTCCGTCACGTCGACGCGCGCCTCGCTGAGCGGATACTGCGCCTTCATCTCCTGGCCGGCGTTCTGGTCCAGCAGCACGAACTTGGAGATCCAGCGATTGAGGTAGTCCTCCGCCCCCTTGCGGGTCAGGAAGGAGCCCACCTTCGCGCGCATCATCGCCTTCAGGTAGTGGGCAAAGCGCGACACTGCCATGATGTACTGCAGCTGCGAGGAGAGCTTGGCGTTGGAGGAGGCGTCGTCGGTGGCGTAGACCTGCGCCTTGTTCACGGTCTGGGTGCTGAAGAAGGCGGCGTAGTCGGTGTTTTTGCAGTGCACCAGCGGAATGAAGCCAAGATCCGCGAGCTCCTTTTCGCGCCGGTCCGTGATGGCGATCTCCGTCGGGCACTTCAGCGCCACGTCCCCTTCGTCCGTCTTGAAGGTGTGCACCGGCAGACCCTGCACGAGCCCCCCTCCCTCGACCCCGCGGATGGCGGCGCACCAGCGATACTTGGAGAAGGCGTCGGTGAGCTTCGAGCCGAGAGCCCAGGCGGCATTCCCCCACAGGTACTTGCCGTGATCGGTGCCGTCGACGTTCTCCTCGAAGTCGAAGGACTCCACCGGTACGTTGGCCCGGCCGTAGGGGAGGCGCATGAGGATGTGCGGCAGGGCGAGCGCCACGTAGCGGGAGTCCTCGGAGTCGCGGAACGACTTCCACTTCGCGTAATCGACGCTCTGAAAGATCTTCGAGAGGTCGCGCGGGCCGGAGAGCTCCGAGAAGGAGTCCCAGTTGAACATGGAGGGGGACGCGGCGGAGACAAAGGGGGCGTGCGCCGCTGCAGCAACCTCCGAGACCTTCTCCAGGAGCGCCACGTCCTGGGGCCCGGCCCCGAACTCGTAGTCGCCGATGAGCGCGCCGTAGGAGGAGCCCCCGAAGGTGCCGAACTCGTCCTCGTAGATCTTCTTGAAGAGGGTGGACTGGTCAAACTCGCTCGCCTTCTCCATGTCCTTCAGGAGGTCCTTTTTCGCGATATTCATGACGCGGATCTTCAGCATCTCCCCGGTCTCGCTCTGGTCCACCAGGTACCTGAGCCCCCGCCATGAGGCTTCCAGGCGCTGGAATTCGTCGTGGTGCATGATCTCGTTCAGCTGCTGGGAGATGAGGGCATCGATCTGCGCGATGCGGGCGTTGATCATGAGCTCGGTGTCCTTCGAGACGGTCACCGCCCCTTCCATGACCTGCTTCACGAATTCGCCGAGTATGTCGCGGGCCCACCCCTTCTGGTTGTCGTCGCGGGCCAGGCGCCCTTCCTGGATGATCTGGTCCAGCAGGGAGACCTGCAGCGCGCTCTCCTCCTGAACCTCGCTTAGTGGTGCGTTTTCCACTTCTGGCATAGTATCCTCCGCAAATTTGAGGTTCTTCCGGGAATTCCGGGGAACCGGCATCTGTCGCCCCTCCAGCGAGGAGGGCAGGCTATTTCGTTCCCCCCTTTGCGAAGGGGGGGACGCGAGGCCTTCTGCGGCGTTCTATTAAGACAAACAACGGCTTCCGCAGATTCCCGGAAGAACCAGATTGAGCCGTTATTCGGTACTGTCGGCCGGTGCATCGACGGAGACCCCCGCCTCGCTCCCCAGCTTCTGGAGCGCGTCGGTGCTGGAAATGGCCTCCTGCAGGAGCTCGTCGAGGCGGTCGTTGCCGTCGAGCTTGTTCAGGAGGTCGGAGAGGCGACGCCTCGTCTCCACGAGCTTTCTGAGCGGTTCGACCTGCTGGACGATCTGTTCCGGGTGAAAGTCCTCCATCGACCTGAAGCGCAGCTCCACCGCCATCTTCGTGTCATCCCCGGTAAGCTTGTTGTCTACCTTGAAGGCAACGCGCGGCTTCATCCCGGCAAGTACGCTGTTGAAGTTGTCGCGGTCGATCTCCACGAACTTGCGGTCCTTCACCTTCGGAAGGGGCTCGTCCGGCTTCCCGGAGAGGTCGGAGAGGACCCCCACCACGAAGGGGATCTCCTTCATCTCCATCGCCCCGCCGATCTCCACATCGTAGGTGATCTGCACCCGCGGTGCCCTCACCCTGTCCAGCTTGTGCTGCAGACTCGGTTTTCCTGCCATTTTCCGGCCTCCTTTATGGACTGCGTATTGACGGATTCCCTATTTCAAGGCCCTGGTGACGTCCAGGGTGCAGATCTTCTTGAAGATTTCCCGCGCCCGTGCCCCCTCCTCCTCGGCGTCCTCTCCAAAGGTAAGGCACTGGTGGAGCGCCTCCAGGATCTCCGAGACCCAGAAGGGGGATTCCCACCGTTCCAGGTTCAGCTCCTCCATGAGGGCTGCAAGCTGCTCCACAATGGGACGGGCGAGCTCCGGGTGACCGGCCTTCAGACAGAGCTTCGCCACCAGAAAGCGGTAGCGGCAGCGCCCCCGCTCTGACGGCTGGCTGTTTGCCGCCGCCAGCAGGAGGTCGAGCCCGTTTTTCAGGCTTCCCCCCTGCAAGAGCTTCAGCGCCTCTCCCCAGACCTGGTCCTCTCCGCTGCCTGTTTCAGAGGGAAGGGTGGGCTGGGGGAGGGCAGCTCCCTGGCTGGCGACAGGAGCTGTGGAGGCAGGGGGCGCCTCGGAGGTCGCAGCGTGCGGCTTCGGGGCTTCTGCGCTCGCCAGCACGTCTCCCAGTCCCTTCTGTTCGCGGCAGATGCGCAGCACGAGGTGCAGGCACCCCTCCAGCGCCTCGCCGAGCTTCCCGAGTCCCGGGGCATCGTCCCCGAAGGTACGGTCGATCGCGGCATTGAGCGCCCCGAACTCCTCAATGGCATTGGTAATCTCGCGGGCAGCCTCCCGGTAGAAGGAAGCCGGTGACTTCTGCACGGCGAGATCAAACTCCTCCGCCGGGATCTTGCCGTCCTCCAACTCGGCCTCCCGGCGCCGCCTCTTCTCGGAGTCGGCGCTGTTGTCGTAGCCGGTGCGGCGCGACTCCTCGTATTGGAGATATCCGTAGCCGGCGCTCGTTCGGGGATCGGTGAGGGGAATCTGCTTCGCCGCCACGGAGACGCGCTGGTCCAGGTTCTCGAAGGGGAGCGCCCGCCCGTCCAGGTCGCCGTCCTCTATCTGGGGGTGCAGCGTGTCCCAGTACTCCTCCAGGAGGCGCGTGAGCATCGTGAAGCCGGAGGCGAGCCCGGGGAAGCCGCCGGTGACGCAGAGCGCCTCCACGAGAGAGGCAGCCACCCTCAGGTCCTTTGTTTCGCTGGAAAGGGTCTCGACACACTCCTTTACCACCGCGCGCCAGACGGCCTCACCCCCTTCTCCCCCCAGCGCAGGATCGCTGGAGATCCGGGCACGCTTCAGGCTTTCCGCTACCGGCGAGGCCGAGAAGAAGAGACCGCAGGGGTTCTCTCCGGGAATCGGCTGCAACAGGCTCTCGATGTCGATGACGACGCTCATGTCACGACTCCTTCGGCGGGGCGAACACCACCTCGCGGATCTCCAGTATTCCCTTCTCCTCGTCGCCGAAGAGAAACAGGTGCTGCCCGAAGCCCCGGCAGAAACTGCCGCACAGTTCCTGCCACTCGGTGCGCCTCCCGAGCCGGACAGCGTCGTCGGCGTGGCCGGCGGAGCCGGGGTAGAGGACCGGGAGGATGCACTCGGTGGTGAGGCCATCCCACGTCACCAGCCGCGCCGGAGTCCAGAGGAGGTCGAGGAGCGTGGCGGGGGGCTCCAGCGTCAGCTCGCGAATCGCCGAGAAAGGGAACCAGAGGTACTGGTCGTGTATGAAGACTTCCAGGAAGGGGATCAGCGTGGCGTCCGGGTCGAGCACCCCTCCAAACGGCTCGCCGTTGAAGGTGCCGGAAAGAGAGCCGAGGCTCTCCTCGAGCACCGGCAGGAGCGCTGCCAGAGGCGCCGGATCCCCGGCTGCCAGCGCCTGGCGCGCGGCGAGGAAGTCCTGGAGATATACCGGCGGATCGCTGAGAAAATCCGGAACCCTCCGGCCGGCCTGCACCTCGGCGCGCGCCCGTTCCGCCGCCACGAGACTGCGGTACGGCTCCACCTGCGGGAGCGTTCCCCGACACTGCAGCTCCAGCATGTCCAGGTGCTTCAGCGCCTTGTCCCACTCCCCTGCGAAAGCGAGCACCTTGAAAAGGAGCGCCCGCAACTCCGGGTCCGCCGGAGCTCCCCTCAGATCCTCCGCAAGCCGGGTGCGTGCCTCGGCAAGCCGCCCTTCCCTGATCAGTTCCACCGCATTCATTTCCGATCCTTTCCCCCGCCTTTCCCCCACCAGAGCATTCCAAAATCGGCGGCGGCGAGAGGCCTGTAAAAGAAGACTATTTCCGGGCGGTCCGGCACCCCCCCTGCCAGGACCACCGCCGGAGGCGCACCCCTTTTCTCCTTCAGTACCGCGTGGCTTTGGCGAAGCGCCCGTCCCAGTGGCACCTCATAAGGATCGCAGGCCATGGAGATGACGGCGTCATTCGTGGCACATGCCGCCTCCACCAGCGCTGCGCCCCCTGCGGAGTGCGGCCCCCCCTCCTCTTCGTGCAGGGAAGGATCCGCCACCTCTGAGGGACACCACTGTGCGCCCACGAGAAGCGCCTCCAGTTCCACCAGCGAGCCCGCCTCCAGCGCCGCCTGCACCCCCGCCCAGCGCGGATCGAGAAGGAGCGGCAGGGTCTCCCACCGCTCCTCCCAGCCGGGAAGAGCACCCTCAGCCATCACGAGGAGCGGATGCGGGCGGCCGAGGCTGTCCGCGCTGTCAGTGATGAGCCCGTAGGAGAGCCGGCCGCTCCCCCCGCCCCTGGCCCAGAAGCGCCAGGAGATGCCGGTTTCCACAGTGTCGCCCGGGCCGTCCCGGTAGCCCTTCTCCACCCACCGGCTGAAGCCTTGCGCCAGCGGAAAGTCCCCACCGATGCGCAAGAAGTCCCTGGCGCAGCGATGCTTCCCCGCCGCCATCCACTTCCAGGGGCGCTCACCCTGTCCTAGTCCCAGCACCTGGCAATCGTCCTAGGTATCTGCGCCGGGACCGGCGCTGCACTCCCACCGCCCGCGCCGCTTTGTTTCAGGATCTCCACGATGCCGCTGAACTGGTAGTTGGCGCGTATGTAGCGCACACCCATCCGCTCCAGCGCCACCCGCTCACGAGGAAAATCGTGCGAGTAGAAGGTGTGCCGCCCCCCCTGGAACTCCTTCAGAAAGGCCGGGAACGCTCCGGGGCCGTGGTACTGCCTGGTGAGCACAACGTCGCCGATGTCGATCTGGAAGGTGACGTCCCCGCACGAGTCGCCGCTCCAGATAAAGGTTTTGGAAACCGGGTAGTTCAGGTTCTCCATGCTCTGCGCCCCGGAAGCGCACTGCAGCTCCAGATGGGTCCCCTGCGGCTTGACCCGGGCCTCCGGGTTCGCATCGGTGGGAAACCCCTTTATGGTCACCGGAGCGGTCGCCGGCTTCGCGGCAGGCGCCTGAGCCAGTGCCACCTTCGCCTTCGCCCCTTTCGAGAGGAAGGAGAAGAAGGAGGGCTCGAAACCGAGTGTGCCGCCGAGCGCGGTCTTAGAGTAGTAGCCGCGCGCCGGGGACCACCCCTGGAACGCCCCCAG
Organism: Geomonas sp. RF6; assembly: GCF_021044625.1. Classification (NCBI taxonomy): domain Bacteria; kingdom Pseudomonadati; phylum Thermodesulfobacteriota; class Desulfuromonadia; order Geobacterales; family Geobacteraceae; genus Geomonas; species Geomonas sp. RF6. The sequence continues at coordinate 158,847 of NZ_CP087999.1, forward strand.
CGAACCCACGAACTTCCACACCGGACCCTCCTGCGCCACGAGATACTGGAGCATCTGCGGGTCCGTCGCCCCCTGCGCCTCCTTCAGGACCTGCTCCTCCCACTGGGTCTGCACCGCGCACGCTGCCTCCTTCTGTACGTAGTGCCACAGAAAGTGCAGCGGTCCCGACTGGAGCCTCGTGAATCCCTCGTCAGGATGCCCCCCCCCGATCTCCCCCTTCAGCCGCTGGGACGCGTCGTAGGCGAGGTAAAAGGGTGACTTGCTCACGGTGGCGTCCTCGGAGAAGACCTGGGAAGCCATCTGGAAAGCCTGGGTGCGGGAACGTGCCGCTGGCGCGATCGCCGAGAGCGCCCCCTGGTACTCCTGGACGGCTTTTGCAGCCGCCAGCCCTGACTGCGCGGTCGCGCTCCCGACCACCGGCTTGCCGATCAGATCGCCGACCTTCGCGGTGAGGTTCTTTCCCGCCTCCACACCCTTCGCCCCTCCGGAAGCGGCGGCCGAAGCGGCTTTCAGCAGCCGGTACTGAAAGATCTGCTGCAAAAGGGGGGGCATCGAGTCGGGAGGGCCAAACGCTTCCAGCTCGGCCGCCGCGCGGTTCAGGAAGGCGAAGTACGGGCCCTGCTCCGTCGCCATGACCTCGGCCACCGCCTTCCATTCCCGGGCACCGTTCAGCCGCTCCTCCCCCTTCGGGAAGGCGGAGGCGAAACGCACCCATGAGGCGTAGCAGCTGTCGCGATACCAGCTCTGGAAGGAGCCCTCTTCCCGCTCGAAGATCCCCGGCTCAGGGTAGGCCCCCTTCAGCTCCTCAACGAACCCGAGCGCGGCATCACGCCCTTTCTTCGTGAAGGCCGGTGGGAGCACCACATCGTCTCCGGCCGGGCGCGACCCGCCCCAGAAGGACTGCAGCGTGAGGGGGGGCGCAATTCCCTGCCGGTTCACCCACTCCGGGAGCCAGCGCAGGGACGCCCCCTTCACCGCCACGATGTGCTTCAGGAGGGACTGCAGGACGGTGATCTCGCCGCTGATCTCCGCGCTGTCCCCGCGCCACAGGAGGTAGTTGAGATACTGGCTCCCGAAGCGGCGGCCGATGTCGCTCCCTTCCCCTTGCGGGAGGGAGGCGAAAACGTAGGAGGGAAGCGGCCGGGACGCCAGCTTCTCGAAAGCGGCGTTTTGCAGGCGCAGCTTCAGCAGGTTGATGCGCCTGGTAAGGTGCACCATGTACTGCCCCGCGACCTCGTCCGGGGTACCGGGGGTGAAGAGGGCGATGGAGTCCCCCATCGTCCTGTCGAAGGAGGCGAGGAAGCGCTCCCGGAACTGCCGGCAATACTTCGCCTTCAGCTCCCCTTCCACCTTCAGGCTCTCCACAAGCCAGAACCGGGGCACCCACCAGTCGCGGTTCTTCTCCTCCACGCTGATGATCATGCGCCGGTACTGCTCCATGATCCCCATATCGGCGACCAGCTCCCCTTTCAGCTCAGGGGTCCTCGCGATGACGCCGGAGGCGATCCGGATGGTGGACATGTTGCGCACGAAGGAGTAGCTCATCAGGCCGCACAGGGCGATCCACACGACGATCCAGGAAGTCAGACCGAGGTTCCTCGTCAGCGCCTGCCACTGTATGGCGTGGCTCGTGGGAGCAAGGAGTGCACGGTCCGCCGGGAGCACCTTGTCGAAGAAGTCGTGCAGGAAGAGCCCATTGCTGGTCCCCGGGAGGACATCCTTCTCGGGGATGAGCCCGAGGTTCCCGAGGAAGTGGGAGAACGGTGTCCCCTCCTGCTTCCCGCTGGAGAAGTAAACCCCGCGCAGTACCGGCGTCTCCTGGTAGCGGTTCTCCTGGAAGGCGCCGCGCACGAAGGCCTCAAGCCCCGGTTTCACCCCCTGGAACTCGTCCGGGAAAAGGAGCGCTCCGGCCGGCAGCGGCCCCCTGTCGTGCTGGTGCAGCATGAGGATGCGCAGCCCTTTGAGGCGATCCGCCACACCGGAGAGCACCCCTTGCAGGAAAGCGGCGACGTCTCGCGTGAGCTCCCGGTTCACTGCACCCATCGGCTGGGCCAGAGCCTTTTCCGGAAGCCTCCCGGTGAATTGCGTCATCCCCTGGATCAGGTCGCACTTTGTGACCAGGAGGTACACCGGGAACCTTATCCCCAGAACCCGCATCAGCTCGTCCAGGCGGCGCCGCAGCTGCTGCCCGTCCTGCTCCAGCGTCTCCGGGGAAGCGGTGAGGAGCTTGTCCGCCGCAACCGTCATGATCAGGCCGTGGATCGGCTCCCGCCTGCGATACTTCACCAGCAGCGAAAGGAACTTCTGCCACTCATCGCCGTCGCGTCCGGAGTCCACCGGCAGCGCGTAACGCCCGGCGGTGTCGATGATGATCGACTGGTCGAAGAACCACCAGTCGCAGTTGCGGGTGCCGGAGATGCCGGAGGTGCGATGGACTTCGCCAAAGGGGGATATCAGCTTCGCCGAGTTGAGCGCCGTAGTTTTCCCGGAGCCGCTCTCCCCCATCATGAGGTACCAGGGGAGGACGTAGAGGGGGTTCCCCTGCTTCTTGAGGTGCGAGCGGCGCACCGTGTCCACCGCCTCCTTCCAGCGCTGCTGCAGCTCCTTCCCCTGAGCCTGTTCCGCGGCGGCGAGCGACGCCATCCGCTCGTTGTCCTGCTCGATGACCTGCTGGACAAACTGCTGCTCCCGGCGGCGGGTCAGGAGCCGCTTCAGGAAAAAGAGCCCGGCCAGGAGCCCCACGGCGGCAAGGACAAGGAAGAGACCCACCCACCACGGCCAGCTCATGAAGAACGTGACCCCGAACAGAAGGAGCACCACGAGGGCCGCCAGGGTTAGAAAGAGAAGGTATTTCGCAATCTTCAGCAAGGTGTCTTTCACGGAAGACCTCGATCAGAAGAGCCTGCCAGCGACGCTGGAGAGGGTGAAGCGGTAGATGAGCAGCAAGAGCACGAAAAGGAGTAGCGGCGCCCCGAGTGCCGCGGCGGTGACCCAGGTGAACCTGCGGCACGCCTGAGGCATTTCCGGCCCCTTCTCGGGGAAGGCCTCCGGGAAGAGGGTCCCGTGCTCCAGCACAGACGGAGAGGTGCCGGCGAGTATCTTCAGATTGGAGGAGCGCAGCTGGTCCAGAAGAAAGTCGTCGCCCGGGTTGATGAAGCGCCCGCGAAAGCCGAGGGAGAGGCAGACATAGTAGACCTCGCGCACCTCGCGCTGGTCGAGGCCGAGCAGGTTCAGCTTTTCAAATGCCTCCACACCAGCGTCCGTCGTGTTGTAGTACTGGCGCTGCAGCTGCTCGCGCTGCCAAAGGTTGCGCTCCTTCCAGGCCGAAGCCAGAAGCACCTCGTCGACCCAGGCGCAGACGATGAAGCGCGCCAGGTCGTAATCAAGGTCGGAGCAGAAATCCTCCTTGAGCCACCTCTCGCTCTGGGAGAGGAGCCGCTGGATGTCGCCCCGCACCTGCTGGTACGGGGGCTGGTTCTTCTCGACGCCGTTGCGGAAGAGGACCACGTAGCCGATGAGCGGTATGAAACTGTCGACCAGACGCATGACAGACTCCGTTCGGTGCTGCCGGTAATGACACGCTTTCCTTCTTCTACGACCTCCCCACGATCATGAGCTCGACTTCCAGGTCCTCCGGCGCGTTGTCCCAGTAGAGGGCAAGGTTGTGCCCCTTCTCCACCAGGGCCCACTGCTCGGAGTGGCCGTCCACCTGGAAGTAGAGGGAGAAGGCGCGACGCGGCAGCTCCTGCGGCGGGGTGGGGAGGTGCTGCAGCCCGATCCCCGGGAGGGCCCGGGCGATGAGGAGCGGCAGGCGCTCCCGGGAGCTCAGCTTTGCCAGCGCCTCCAGCGTCGGCACCACCGCTTTCGGATCACCCTCTGTCCTGAAGACGAGGTAGTAGCGGTTGCGGTGCTCGAAGTGGGCAGGCTTGAGCTCGGCGGCGAAGTAGGTGCCGTCGTACAAAAGCGGGATCACGTATTCCGGACCGGCCGTAATCTCGTCCAGGAGCTTCAGGATCAAGAGATGCGCCGCGGCGAAAGACTCCCCGAGCCGGGTGTGGTCGTAGTCGGGAAGGAGCGGCGTGTTGTCCGCGGCAGATTCCCCGAGGGCCGTTACCGTCTCGGAGAAGGAGGAGAGCTCCCCTATGAGCTGCCTGAGCGCCCCGTACACAAACCACGGGTGCACCTGCCGCGCCTCCGTGTAGTGGTATAAAAGGGGGACGAAGCGGTTCAGGGAGCGCAGCGCCAGGAGGTACACCACATCGCGGGACCCGAACTCGGCGGTCTGCACACCGCGCTGCCGCTTGTACCCCTCGAGCTGACGGCTGCGCGAGGCGATCTGGTCCCGGATCTCCTTCACCAGGGCATAGAGGAGCTGTGAGCTCCCGAGGGTGAGCGCTGGGGGGATGAACGCCGCGGAGAGCTCGACACCGTCCGGGGTCCGCTCCAGCTGGGCCACCGGTATGAGCTGGTACTCTCCCGCCATGTCGGTCTCGCTCTCCCAGAATACCTTCAGGAGGTACTTGAGCCTCTTCACCTCCCCCTCCGGCCCTCCTGCGTGCAGATCGACCGTCTCCTCCTCTCCGGCTGTGGAAACGAAGCGGGTGGAGATCCGCGACAGGTTCCCGGTTTCCTCCAGCGCCGTCACGTTTGAGCCCGCATCGTTCCATTTGGCAATACCAAGGTACACGGTGAACGGCTTCCCCCCCGCGACCCAGCTCTCCTCGAAGGTGCGCGACTCCAGCACCGCATTGCCGGGGTAGGAGACGTGCGCGCCGTCGGGAAAGAGGAAGGTGCCGCGGGAGAGCTGGAAGGAGCTGGTCCCCAGCGCAGCCTTCTGCACTGTGATCTCGTACACTCCCCAGAAGTGCGGGGAATGGTACTTCCGGTACGGGATGAAGAGTGACTCCACGTACCGGTCCGAGAGCTGGAAGTGCTGCGGCTGCAGGAAGAGTCCCTGGTGCCAGAACAAGGGGTGCTGGATTTCCATTATTCCACCGTCACGTTGTCGATTTCGTATGGTCCGAGCTCTATGCTGATCGTGTTGCCGGAAAAGTCGCCCTTTGCGACCGCCAGCGGGGCGAGATGCGACATCTTCTCCGTCCCGGTGCCGTAGTAGCCGCCGGTGACGCCGATGAAGCGCGCCCCTTCCGCGCGGTCGCGGGTCTCCTGGATCTCCTGCCCCGGCTGCACCACCAACCTCTTCGCGTTCGCCACCGACGAGTCAAAGCGCGAGCATTGCAGGAGTTTCGCCACCCCTCCCTTCTCCTCTGCCAGCTGGTTGAAGGTATTGGGGTCCTTCAGCTGGTAGACGCACAGGTACAGGGCGTGGGCGTTGTTGCCGTAGCGGTTCAGCTGCGGGTCCCCCTTGATGCGGAAGGTGATGTCGTCCTTCTTGTAGGTCACCCTGCCGCTCTCCACCTTGGCGATGTCGGTGACCGTTGCCGGGCGGGACGGTGGGGCTTCAGCGGCCGGCCGCGCTACCTGCTGCACAGGCGGGAAGAGGGGCTGAGACGAAACCTGCACCCGTTCCTGCCCCGCGCCGAACTCCAGCGGCCTCACCTCCGGCTTCTTCCAGAAGGGGACGGTGGAGCAGGCCGCGCACTGCAGGAGAGGGAGGCAGCAAAGGATCAGGGGGAGCTTCTTCATTGCCTTCCCTCCCTCCCCTGCAGGTCGCGCCGGCACTCTTTCTCGAATTCCCTGAGAAGCCGCTCCCTCCACTCTCCGGAGTCGAACCAGCGCCGGCAGCGCCGGTGCCGCTCCGCCGCCTGCTCGAAAAGCTCTGCCTTGCGCAACGGGCGAAATTTCAGTGGGGTCCCGTTCGCCTCCCGCTCGGGGTCGAGCTCGCCCAGGAGCTCGGAAAGAACCGTTGCAGCGGCTGACTGGAAGGATTCGTGCGCTGCGAGGAAGGCGCTCCGGATACGCTCCAGGTACTCCCGGATCGGCAGGTCCCCCCCGTCTTTCAGATTGGAGCCGATTACCTTGCGTATCGTCTCCAGCTCAGGGGACTGCCCCAGGAGCGTTACGTTGATCACTGAAACTATCTGGTTCAGCGAGTCGAAGAGGGCGTCCAGGGAGGCGGCGAACTTCTCCGCCAGAATCTCCGGTGGCAGCCCCTCCGCCGCGTCGGCCCCGCCGAGAAAGCGGGAGACCAGGTGCCCGATCTCCTGCATCGCGGCAGGGTGTGCGGAGGGGAGCGCCGGCGCCGGAGTCAGCCCCAGTTCGGCTGCGAGTTCCTCGAGGCGCTCCAGACGCTGCTTCGGCGCAAGGGGTAAGAGCTCCCCCTCGAGCCAGCGCTCCACTTCCCTCTCTGGGTCGGCCCCGCCGAGGGCGGCAACTCCACGCATCCTCTGGGCCATCTTCCGCGCCGGCAGCGACATCTCCCCCTCCCTACCTGTTGAAGCCGCTCGGGCGTCTCGGAACATTCAGCACGACCGTCTCACCCAAGGCCGCGTCCTCATCGACACGAAACGCAGCCTCGGGCTCGACGGGGAGTACCGGCTGTGCCATACCGGGGCGAAGAAGCACCGTCTCCAGGATCGCATCGTCCGGGTCTTGAGCGCTCTGGGGTTGGAAGCAGGTACTCAGATGCGGGGTCAGGAGCACCGTCTCGCAGAGCGCTTCGTCCGCCTCCGGCACCGGTGAGGTCCCGGAGAGGTGAGGGGACAGCACCTCGTCCAGCGACTCGGAGGCGGCAGGGCAGTACGGCCAGGCGTCCCCAGGGGTAAGGAGAACCGTCTCGGTAACCGCAGCGTCAGTGTCGTATGCCGCGGGAGAGGGGTGAAGCCGCTCCGGGCTTAGTATCACCGTTTCAGCCTCGTCCTCATCGGGTTCTGCGGCAGTGGGGGCTGCGGGAGCTGGTCCGTTCGCTGCCGCCATCTCTGCGCGGACCTTTTCAATCTGCCGGGCAACGACCGAGGAGAGCACAGAGGAATACTCCCCCCGGACCTCATCCCGCGGCTGCGCAGCGGCAAAGAGCTCCATCTTGATCTCGTCCAGAAGCCGGTCCAGCTGTTCGGGCATCGCCTCCGGCTGGACTCTGCCCCCGAGGGCGGCCCCTCGCAGGAAATGGTGACCGACAGCACACGCCTTCTCCCAAGGTGGAAGCCACTCCCGGGGCACGGTCGACTCCGCCGGATACCAGAAGAGGTTTTCCGGCACAGCGAGGCGCTCCAGGGCACCCCCCTCCTCCGGGGAGAGTTCCCCGCGCAGGAGCGCGAGCCGGTCTGCCACAGCGTGCAGTACCTCGTGGCGGCGCACCGTCTTGTTGCAGAGCAGGCTCTGGAACCAGAAGAGCCCGAGGCGGGCAACATGGTCGGACGAGGGGAGACCTGAAGAAAGGGTGGCGCGAGGGGAGACGTCCTCGATCAACTGCACCGAGAAGTTCCAGCACAGCGGGAGGACCCCACCTGTGACAAGCCGCACCCAGGCCCGGTCACCGTCCACCGTCGCCGCCAGCCGCCCGTCCGGTAGGAAAGTGCGCCTCAGCACCTCAGTGAGGAAAGAGAGCTTGAGAAAAAGCACCTCCAGGAAGAGACGCGGGTCATTTTGCGGCAGGAGGGTGCGGCGCCGCTCCCCCCACAGCGCGCGCTGGAGAACGCGGGGATCGGGCACCGCCTCGGAGGCGACTTCCTGCACCGGGGCACCGGCCGCCAGCGCCAGGAAGTCCCGGCCGCGCATCATCGGTGCCTCGTGGATGCGCAGGTAGAAAGGGTAAAAGGAAACGGGGGTGATGCGGGAGCGGGCCTGCCGCGGCGCGCCGTAGCAGGAGTCCCGCTCGGGGCAGCGCACGCAGGGAAAATCCCCCTCCGGGTCCATGATCTCCTCCACAAGGGCGAAGCGCTCGATGAGATCCCAGCGGTCCTTCACCGACACCGGGTCGTCGTGGTCCCGCTCGTAAAGGTAGAACTCAGGAACGCCGTGGGCGCAGCACGGCTCGCAGTAGAGGTATCTTTTCGCCGTGGTGCCATAGGGGGCGAGGCGGGCGGAGGCGAGCACGGCCTCGTCCGTGCACAGCGTGAGGGGAAGGCCGCAGGTGGTGCAGACGGGGTGAAAAAACAGCTTCCTCTGCCGGCAGTATAAAAGGGAGGCCTGCGGAGCGGGCCGGCCGGCACCGTCAATAAGGGAGCCAAGCTTTACCCCGGTCTCCTCCTCCGCTGCACCCGCCACCTGCCAGGCCGCGTCTACATCGCGGTTGGTAACCGGGCGTAGGGCGTCGCCGCGCAGCGTGTAGCGGTCCTTCTGGACCTGGAGAAAGACCCTCTTCAACTCACTGGCGGCATCGGTGACGAAGGCGCCTTCCAGCAGGCGTGTGAAGGGGGATGACTCCTCGACAACGGCGAAGGGGAACGCCTCATCGCCGGCGCTTTCGCAGATGACGAGCTTTACCCCCTGTGCCCCCGAGGGGGGATGGAGGTACGGCAGCAGGGAGGGGAGATCGGTTGATTTTGTTGTCGTAGTCATGGAGCCCCCTCTACCCCTTCCACCCCTTGAATAACCTGGAGAAGCGGCCTCTCTCCTCCCGCTTCAGCGCCGCGTCCGTCACCTGCTCCTCGACAACCGGCGCAGCCGGGGGGGCCTTAATGAAGTCGTCGACCTCCGCGAACCTCCCGTCCCCCACAAAGCGCAGGACCGGTCCCTGCGGAGAAAGGAGGAGCTCGTCGCCTGTACGCAGGGGAACTCCCCCGTCGGCGCGACCCTGGTTCACACGCACCACCCCCTGCCCGGTAAGATCCTTGATCCAGTAGCTCCCCTCATGGTGGAAGACCTGGGCATGCTGGTCGCAGATCCCCGGCTGGCGCAGGATGAAATCAGCGGCATTCCCTGCCCCCACCATAATGGGAAGCTCGCAGTAGGTGCGGATGGTCGGCCCAAGCTGGATCACCACCGGTGCCTTTGTTCGTTGCACCGGGATGTACGCTGCACCCTCCCCCTGTGCCTCCTGCGGCGCGTGTGTGGGCGCAGGGGTCCCTGCCTGCTGACGCACCGGCTCCACCGGAGGTAGCGGCGGGGGAGGCGCCGGCGCCGGCGGCTCGGCCTGCCGTGGGAGGCGAACGGGTGGTTCCGCGCCAATCTCCATGGTAAAGCTCGCCTTCGGCCCCCCGGGCCCGAACTCCAGGACATCGCCGTTTTTGAGGATAGCTTCCCGCACCGGCTTCCCGTTCACGAACGTCCCGTAGGTGGAAAGATCGGTGAGCCTGAACTGGTTTCCCTCCCGCTCGATGCGGGCATGCTGCCGTGAGACGCCCGGCTCGTCCCCCGGGAAGTGCACCGAGCAAGTCGAAAGCCGGCCGACCGTAATGAGGGGGTCGTGAAACTCCTGGATCTCACCCTTCAGTCCGCCCTGGATGTGGATGAGTTGAACCGCAATGTGAGGAGGAGTCATCATGGTCGCCACCGATCGTCGGGAGAGGCCCGCACGGTGGCGATGCCTCGCTCCCTGTCTTATTGCCGCTCCGGGTTGAGCGGCCCTACTCCGTATCCGCAGGGGTGAGCGCCACCGAGACCGGCGTCTCCGCCCCCTTTTCCAGCTCGACCTGCGCTTCCCACCGATAGTGGCCGGGAAGTCTCAGCACCATCTCGTGCTTTCCGGGAGGAACGGCCAGGGCGGCCGGTGTGCCCCCCCTCGGGACCCCGTCGAGAAGGATTGCCGCTCCAGGAGGCGTGGTCTCCACGGTCAGCCGCCCCTGCGGCAAAGCAGCCTGCTGCGATTGAGGCCGCTCCGGCCCCGGGCCCTTCCGGGAGGACGGCGGGGACCGCAGCAGGAAGAAGAGGGCAGCACAGAGCACTGCCAGCGCCGCAGCCGCCGCGGTCACGCCCCGGTGAATCACCATTCTCGCAGGACTCTTCGGGTCAGGAACGGGGGGGGAGGGAGCCGCCTCTTCCACGGCGGCGGCGAGCGCGGCACCGTCGCAGTGGCGTGCGTCGGGGGACTTCTCGAGACACTTCATCACCGCATCGGAGAGCTGTCCCGGCACCGCGGGGTTGACCGAACATACCGGCAGCGGGCTCGTGCTGACGATGGCATGAAAGATTGCCGTCATCCCCTCCCCCAGGAAAGGACGTGCGCCGGTCGCCATCTCGTACAGGATGATCCCGAGTGAAAAGAGGTCGGAGCGGCCGTCCACCGGCCTGCCGAGCACCTGCTCCGGCGACATGTAGGCCGGGGTACCCAGGATCTCACCCGCCACCGTCTCGTCCGCGCCGGAAGGGTCGTCGATATGGGCGATGCCGAAATCGGTGATCTTGAAGCCGCCGTCCGCCGTGCACAGGATGTTGCTCGGCTTGACGTCACGGTGCACGATCCCCTTCTGGTGCGCGTAGTCGAGGGCCCGAGCGATACGGCTACCAAACTCCGCGATGGCCGGCGGGGAGAAAGCCGCCTCCTTCATTCGAACAGAGAGCGGTGTGCCGGCGATGAATTCCGTGGCGATGTACACGTCTTCGCCGTCGCGGTCGACGTTGTAAACTCGCACGATCTCCGGGTGGTCCAGCCGGCCCAGTGCGCGTGCCTCCGCCATGAACCTGCGCACGAAGGACTCGTTGCCGCTGCGGTCCTTTCGAAGCACCTTCAGAGCCAGATCGATGCCGAGGTTGGGGTCGTGGGCCTTGTACACCACCCCCATCCCCCCCCTGCCGATCTCCTCGAGTATCCGGTATCTCCCTATGTTCGCCATTTCGGTAGCGCGGCTACGGAGCCTTGGGGAGCCGCTCGCCCATCCCTCCGGGCGCCGCTGGCTGGCTCTTCTTCGCCTGGGAAAAGTCGTCCACCTGGGCACCTATCCCCTCCACCGTGACGGTCGTGGCACCGCCTGTGACCCCCTGCCCCACCACCTCCTTGAAATCCTTCAGGTTGAGCGACATCGTCACATACGCATCGCCGTTCGGGTGCCACCCGAATCCGGTTACGTCGGCGAGGATGAGGGTGGCGAGGATCTTCGACTTGATCGAGTCGGAGGTGAGCATGTAGTTCTCGACCTTCGTCTGCGTTTCCAAAGTGAACCCAACGAGTTGCTTCGCCAGCTGCTTGTAGGCGTCGATCTGCGCCGCACGCAGCGCCTTGAGCGGCCCAGCCTCGGAGGGTGTCGAGGTGGCGAAGGCAACGCGGGAGTAGGTTTTCCCCTTGAGGTCTATCGTTTCTCCGTTGATGTTGGTGATCTTCTTAAGCTTTACGGACGCCGTTACCTTCGCGACGTCCTTTTGCGCGTCGTACACCACGTCGTCATACATCACCCCCTTCAGCAGTCCGACCGTCTTCGTCTCCGTAGTGCCCACGAAGCTGGAGGCGATGAGGTTTTCCACCGACTCGCTGGCTCGCACCTTTAGGCCGTACACGGTTTCCAGCAGGGACCGCTCGGCAAGGACCTTCGCCGCATTTATAGTCATCTGCCGCTTGTTTCCCGCAAAGGACGGCGACGCCAGAAAGATGACTGCGAGGATGGTTATGCAGAGGACGGCTCTCTTTTTCATTTGCTGACTCCGGGGCCCGATGTGGTCGGTAGCGTATTCTTTTCCAGGTACTCGATCGTCGATTCCACGGGAGGGACAGAAACCGCGAGCGCGCGCGGTGGCGCAGTCTTTCCCTTTCCGCCGGGCGGGGCCGTACCGAGGTCGGAGATCTTCACCTCGTCGATCCTGATCTTTCTTTTCTCCCCTTCCACCGTTACGTACGCCTTCAGGTCGATGGTGCCGTCGCGCGGCCCTCCCTCCACCATGCCGACCGCCTCCTTGTTCAGCGATTCCAGCTCCTCCACGTTCTTCTCCACCATCTCCAGGTTTCCGCACCGACCGTGCAGGGGAAGCAGCAGGGAAGCGAGCGTTACGAAAGCGACCAGGAGGGCCGACCTACCAGTCACCGGGCTTGAGAAGTTTCCCCACTTCATTTTGTGGCTCCTCTGCCGCCGTGCTCTCCGCGGCTTTTTCCGGTCGTGAGTGGGGGGGGACGACGCTCTTCTGTTCGCTGCGGCTGCGACTCATCACCCGCTCCCCCCTCGCGGGAGGTGCCACCTTCGTGGCCGCCTTCAGAGGGCGCACGGAAACCGCGTCCTTCCCCCGCACCGTGCGGTCGATCGCCTTCCGCATCGCGGCCTCCAACCCCTCTCCGCCGCCGCGGTAGTACTCGATGACCTTGGAATCGCGGCCGATGAGGCAGCCGACCGGGAGGACGCGCCTGCCCTGGTACAGGTCGCACACCCCCTTCGTGTCCCGCAGGACTGAGAGGGTTATTCCCTCTTTGGCGAGGAAAGTGGCGATCACCTCCGGCGCAGAAGCGGAGATGGCATACACGGCAACATCGCGGCGGTGCCGGCGGGCGATGAGGTCCACGGCTTTTAGTCCCGCCCGGCTTGAGGGGGAACCGATGTCGAAGAAGTAGAGGAGGATCTCCCTCTCCTGAGGACCACCCACTTGCACCGTCCGCCCCTTCAGGTCGGTCAGGGTGAAAGGTGGCGCAGGGGCTGAAGTCTGCAACAGCCCCTCCCCCCCGGCCGGAAGAAGAGGTTGCAGCAAAACGAGCGCTGCCAGAAGCTGAAGAACCTTCCTCATTTCCTCTCCACAACCCGGTCGGTGAGGACCCACTCCTCGATGTAGCGGCCGTCGCTGTCTATCTTGTTCACGTAGCGCTTCACCTGCCCGGTCCGGGTATCGAGCAGAAAGACCGAGGTGCTGGAATAGGTCTCGGACCTCCTGAGGTCGAAGGTCGAGTAGGTTCCCTGAAAGAGCTGGAAGCGCCCGAGGTCACTGTCCCCGTCCCTTCGCTCCGCGCCGTAAGCCGCAGAGGCGAAGAGCATGATCAGCGCGATTATCGCCTTTGCCATACCTCCCTCCTCCCCGGACGTTCGCGGATGCCCTGGACCGACGCGGCGTCCGGCATCACTGATACTCCAGCACCACCGGCTCCGAAGGCTCTCCTTCCAGTCCGTCTGCGTTCACAGCTGTGACAAAGAGCTCCACCTTCTCCTTCCCGCTGAAGAGGTACTCCGTCGCTGTCGTCTCCGTCACTTTCTGCCGGCCGAGGAAGACTTTCCGGTACACGTTGTAGGCTCTGATATTGCTCTCGGGATTTTTCTCCCACACGATCCCTGCCATCTCGCCGCGCCGGACGACTCGCGCTCCCGAGGCCCGCGACGGCGCTGGTGCCGTTTTCGCCTCGATCGCGGGGGAAGCGAAGCTCTCTACCCCGTCGCTGTCCACCGCGCTCACCGAGTAGGTATGCTGCACCCCGTCACCGAGCTCCGCGTCCACGAAGCCGGGGATCCTGGTGGAGCCAAGGAGCGTATAGCTCTCACCCTTCTCCTTGCGCCAGACGAGGTATTCCTTCAGATCCGGCTCCGGGTTCGGCTGCCAATAGATGGAGACCTTCCGCACCTCCCCTGTCCTCGCGCTTACGCCGCGCGGAGTGGCAGGCTTTTGCTTGGTAACCCCCTGTACCGGCGGCGAGGGAGCCCCCTCCACCCCCGCCCCGTTGAGCGCTGCGACGCGATACCAGTAGGGGGTGTTGTCCTTCAGGGGTGGGGAAGCGTCCTCGTAGAGGTAGACGCGCTCGGGAACCCTCGCGATCCGGGTGAAGTCCCCTTCGCCGCGCTCGCTGCGGTACACCGAGTACCCTCCGCTTTCGTCCTCCGCGCTCGCGGCCGGTTGCCAGGCCACGGTTACGCGCCGCGGTTCCCCCGACCGCGCCACCGGTGCAAGCGGTGCAGGGGGAGGCGGCCGGGTGGTCGCCGAGACTGCAGGACCCTGGGGCGTCTCGCTGCCGTCCTTGCCGACGGCAGCGATGCGGTACCACCTGACGCAGTTGTCACAGTCGAGCGTGTCGAGGTAGCTGGTCCCCCCTCTCGTGGCGGTGCGCCCGACCCTGTCGAAGGGCCCCTCTTTCTGGGCAGAGCGGTACACCGCGTACCCTTCGATGCCGGCGTGCGGGTGCTCCTTCCACGACAGGGAGACCTTCCTGATGAGGTTCGAGGAGGCGGTAAGCTCTCCCATCCCCCCGACGGTGGTAACCTCGAGGACGGTGGACTCGTCACTCTCCCCGCCGGAACCATTCACCGCAGTGAGGTAGTAGCGGTACCGCGTCCCTTCCCGCAGCGAAGGGTCCTTGTAGGCGGTCGTGCCACTCTGCAGCTCCGCCACCCGCTGGAAATCCGCCGTCTCCCCCTCGGCGCGATAGACTCGATACGCCACCGGCGCCACCATGGGGTCCTTTCCGCTGGCGGGCCGCGGGTACCAGGAAAGGTCAGCGCTCAGGATGCCGGGAGAAATCTGCATGAATATGGGAGCGGCAGGCACGACGAGCGTTGCCCCTTGCACAGCTGACGAGAGAGGGCTTTCCCCCCCTTCCCTCCCAAGGGCGCTCACCTTGTAGTAGAAGCGGTCGTTCAGCTCGAGCCCCTCGTCGTTGTACGAGAGGCGCGAGGAGCGGGAAAGGAGTGAATAGGTGCCGTTCTCGGAGGTGGAACGGAAGACCTTGTAACCGGAGACGGCGGACGCGGCGGGATGATTCCAGCGCACCCTGATGCTGCGGGAGGACCCGGTGGCCTGCAGGTCGCCCGGGGGTACGAGTTCCGCCGACGGGGCGGCGGGAAGGACGGTGGCCGTGAGCTTCTGCGCGTCCCTCATCTTCGGGACCGTGGCAGCTGCGATCTCCTCCAGCTTCGAAAGGATCTCCCCGTCCGCCATTTCATAGACCATCTTTTGCTTCAGCGTCTGGGTGTGGGTCCCCATCAGGGTAAGCTCCAGGGAGAGCCTCCCCTCTTTCCTTCCCACGGTCCCGGCAAGGATGAAGTCAAACCCGGCTGTTTCCCCCACCTCACGGACCCTCGTCAGGTCGAGGGTGTCGAGCCTCAGCCCGTGCTGCTCGATCACCCCCTCGATCTTCTTGCGCTCAACGACTTCCACGGCACCGGTACGGTCAAGCGCATTGACCAGCAGGGAGGAAATCTTCTCGTTGTAGGCCATGGCGTCGATGCTCGCCGGCGCCAAGGGGAAGCAGGCTAGCTTCGGGCGGATCGCGTCGAGGGACCAGGCGTTCCCGCACGGGCCGATGAGAAGGAAGCAGATGACGAAGAGAAGCCGTAGCATGGGATCCCCTTTACAGCGCTGCCGTCCTGAGCACCTGCTCGATTTCTCGCCGCGAGTCTGCCGTGACCTGAGTGGAGATGTTCTTCACCTCCTCCACCAGGATGGCGTCGACGTAGTATTCCACCGCCTTCTCATAAGCTTTTGCATTCCTCAACTTCTCCGCCTGGTTGTAGTAGGTGAGCTGGAGATTGTGAAATCGGCTCAGCACTTCGTGGGAGAGGTCCTCGATGATGTTGTCCACGACGCGCCCCAGGAGCTCCGTGTCGGAGGGGAGCTGCAGCGCCTTGTAAGGGATGTTTGCGAACTCCACCCCCTCCTGGTAGGTGTCCACCGCTTCCTTGTTCCGTTTCAGCGTCTTGGTGATCACCACCTCGCCGTTTTCCACGTCGATGACGCGGAAGGAGATACTGACGTTGGCGGTCTTTTTGTGGGTGGCGACCTTGTAGGAGATTATCTGCCGGATCTCGTCGTCCACGAGCTGCGGTGGCGCCTCCCTCAGCTTCTGCTCGTTCGGGTAGGCGTTGCTCTTGGCCCAGATCTCGAAGGCCGGATTCGGGATCGCTTTTTTCCCCACCACCGCGTTTACCCGCTTCACCCCTTCCTCCTGCTCCTTCTCTATGTCGTAAATGAGGACGTTGCCGAAGATGAAGACGTCCGTCCCCTTGAGCTTCCCGGCCTTCTTCGCACCCTCGATGTCGTAGAGACCGGCCTGGCCGAGCTCGATCTCCTTCAGCAGGGCGCCGAGAACGTCGCGCGCCAGGATCTTGATGTCGCCGGAGACGCTCCTGGTCATGATGGAAAGAAGGGCGTCGGTGACGATCCGGCCGGCGTCGGAATTGTTGCGAGGCGGGAGGAAATCCATGACAGCTATCTTTTTCACCACGCGCTGCTTGATCTTGTCGCGCAATGCGGCGATATGCGCGCCAATCTCGGGACTCTCGGGCTTCAGCGTCTGCCCCTTCTCGAACCAGACGAGCGCATTGCCGAGGTTCCCCGCACTCTCGTACGCAGTGGCCTTCTCCACCATTGCTGCAGCCAGCGCCTCGGTCACCTCGGACGATTTCTGCACCTCAAGCGCGGCGGGGTTAAAAGACTTGGCATCCGCGAGGTGCGTATAGGAATCGTAGAGTTTCTTCTCCTTCAGTGCCGCGGCGGCAGTCTCGAAAGAGACAGCGGTCGCACCATCGATGACCTTCTGGAGCGCCACTGCCGCTTCCGGGTCCTTCGCGAGGAGAACGCCTCTTCGGGCTAGCGCCACCGCCGAGCCGTGCTCCCCCTTTTTCACGGCATCCTCCGCCCTCGTCAGATACCCTGCCGGGGAGTTGAGCCTGGAGAGGTCGGCAAGCATGACGCCTATCTGCCGGTTTTCCGGCTGCACGACCGCCGCCCGGCGCAGAGACTCGGCGGCCGTGTCGAGATCGTCACGCCCCTTCGCCCTCTGGGCCTCCTGCAGGTACCATGAGACCGCCGCCGTCTCGGTGGAGAGGAGCTTCTCCGGGAGATCGGCGTGGTTCGGGTAGAATCCCTTGATCTCCTGAAGCTTTGCCAGCGCGACCGGCCAGTCGTTACTCGCGGCAGCCCGGGACGAAGCGGCGAAGAGGCTATCAGCCTCCTTGGTGAGGAGCTCGATCCTCGCCGCCACCTCTGCGGAGAGTGCCGCGGCCTTCGGGTCTGTGGCGTCGAGCTTCAGAGCCTTGTCCACCATCCCCCGTGCGCTGCGCCCCTGCTCGAAGGTGAAGGGCTTTGCCTCGAGGGACTTGCCGGCTGCCTCCAGATAGCGGGAGACCAGCCCGCTCCTCACCCGCGCCAGCGCCTCGCCGTACTCCCTGTTCCCCGGATTTTCGGCGACCGCCGTTTCATACAGGGTGGCTGCATCGTCGAGGCGGTTGCTCTTTTCCAGCGCCATCCCGCGCAGAAAGCTCTCCTGCCCCGGGGAGGCACACCCTGCCAGCGAAAGCAGGAGGATTACGAGGGCACCGTAAAAAAATGTTTTCATTTCGCAGCACCATTTTTTGATCTGAGGGTCAACTGGAGGACATTGGGGGTGAAGGAAACCACCTCGATCGGCTGCCCCCGCACCGACAGCGCCGAAAGCTGCTCCGCGAGAGAGCTGGAGGAAGAGGTGACCTCGAGGTCGATGTTCGCGGTGTGCCCTTCGAAGCCTCGCTCCCAGATATCCTCCAGATCCTCCACCTTCTCCTTCAGGGTCGTCTTCAACGACTTCAGGTCGTCGTACCCCCCGAGCCCCGATACCACCAGGCGCACCGTTCTGGTCCCTTCGACCTTTCGTTTCCAGTTCGCGAGGATCTGTCGGGAAAGGGACTCGGCCACCTCCTCGGCAGCCTTGCCGAGCGCCTCGGCCTCACCGGCAGCCGGGTTTATGTGGGGCACCGCGGCATGTGCGCTATGGGACGCCAGCACCTCGCCGCTGTCGGCATTCACCGCCTTCACCGAAACGGACGCCTGGCAGGGGTGCAGGGAGGTGCCCGATATGGGGGCTGAAGCCGACCTGGAGCTGACACTCCCCGTGAAGAGGATCTCGGCAGCGCCGCTCTTCGAAGCCTTGGCAATTGCATCGGCTGTCCTGGCAGAAGGGCGGCCGTGGGGACCTGTGGCGAGTCCGTTAGCGCCTTCGGACAACTCGAACCCTTTTGCAAGGAGGAGATCGCAGATACGTGCCTCGACCACACCCTTTGCTCCGCCGGCAGGGAGCAGCCCGTGAGCCTCGCCGGCACCGTCAGTGAGCTGGAGCATGATTCTCGGCTTCCCCATCTGTCGCAGCGACACGCCGATGCCGCCAAGCGCCTTTCGCAGCTTCACCTCGGAGACAACGGCGCGTATGTCGACTGCGTACGTATCATCCTCCACACCCTCGTGGAGGATGGAGTATTTCTTGATGAAGCCGTTGCTTCGGGAGAGTACCTGATCGGAGACGAGTATCTCGTTACGCACCAGCGACTCCGACTCCACCATGACGCCGACCGCCTGCCTCACCGCCTGGCGCAGGGCGGCGGAAAGCGCCTGGTCCCGCGCCTGGTCCTTCCTGCCGGCAATCAGAGCAGTGCCGCGGGCTTCCACCGTCTCCTCACGTGCCGCAAGCGCGGAAGATGGCCGCGCCGGATCTGCAGCAAGGGCGAAGATCACCATGACTATGCAGAGGAAAACGCCGGTGTATCCGTGAGCCATAGGGACTCCAGGTGCGGTGGTTTCAAGACGGGGCACAGGAACGGGAGTGGTACAGCCGGGAGATGCGGCTGATCTTCAACGCCAGCACGCCGTCCCCAAAACGTAGCGGATTGTGCACGTTACATGCCTGTGCTGTAACAGCAGGAAATGACTGATGTCGACGTTCGGGAGCACCAGTGATGAGGGCAAAAAGTGTAAAGCATTCCAACAAAATTTTCTAATCTTTTCAGGAAATCCGACAGCGCGGGATGCGGCGGCGGGGACATGTTTTTCCACCAGCCGCGCATCCAGGCAGCGGACCAACGCGACTTTCCGCAGCTGCACGAAACGAGAGGTTCGGCATCAATAAATGTGTCTGCAGTTTCAGGAAGTTGCTCCTTCAGCTCTGGGGTCTTCGAGGGGCTCCAGGTAGGACGCAGATGCAAGCTCCGCAGTGGTTGCACGAACGGCATCCTGATCTCTTTTTTCACCAGTTCATCTGGCCGTTCCGATAGTGGAAAAAAAACCGACACTGCCGCATGGGCGATGCTAAGCGGGGGCAAGCTTGTAGATCTGCAGTTCACGACGTCTCACCGTGCGTTACGCTTTTCCAGCTGAATATGCGATCGGTGTCAGGCTCCACAATACATCACACTTTCAGAAATTTTTTTTTTGCCAGCTTTGAAAAGGAGTGTGACGAGCGTCACACAAAGGCTCGATAAATCCACAACTTCCTGCCCCAAGTCGAGGAGGCGTATTTGTAAGTGTATGATTTTATTCGTGCCACACCTCTCTCTGTGCCTCTGTTAGAGCTGGATAATTTTCCTTGAAAAGGTCGGTCTTAGCGGGTATACAATTATGAGTTTTTAACCTGACACAGAAGGAGGCACCCTGATGCTAGACAACTTTGAGAAGACTTATGCGGAGTACAAGCGACTTTTCGCCAAGATAGACGAGGCCGAAAGCATCCGGGGCAAGAACGAGCTTTTCAGGCAACTCACCGCACTCCTCTCGAAGATGGAAAACGGCATCGATGGCGACAAAAGAGGGAGCACCTCCCCACTCCAGGGCAGTACCGTTCTCATGTGACATCTCCATTTCCCCTTCTGGATGCTTCACCGAGTGAAATATCCGCTTCAAAATTGCCCACCGTACTGGAATAACGGACCGAGAAGAGAGAGAGTCGAAGCACAGATTCTTTCATCTCTTCTCGGCAATGTTTTTTTACTCACGGCGGTATGAAAGATCCTCATAGCATCGCCCGCCTGCTTGAAGCATCTCAGTCATAGCCCCCTCCTGCTGATCCTTTCTCTGAGGAAAAGATAGATCCTCTTCTCTCTCAGTTTAAGCTGTGAACAGACTAATCAGTGCCGCTCATTTGACACCGCTGTAATGTGCCGTGTATCCTAAAGTCAGATATCTGATCAGATATCTGGGAGGTGGCACATGCAGGATGTCTTTATAGCTGAGGCACTGAGAACTCCCTGCGGTTCCCTCGGAGGATCCCTCGCCGAGCTTTCCGCACCGCAACTGGCGGCTGCCGTCATTCAGGGGCTTTTGCGCAACTGCACCCTCCCTCCGGAGGCGGTGAACGAGGTCATACTCGGACAGGTGCTTTCCGGCGGATGCGGGCAGGCTCCCGCCCGTCAGGCGATGCGCGCCGCCGGGATCCCCGATACCGCCCACGCCCTCACCATCAACAAGGTCTGCAGCAGCGGCATCAAGTCCATCATGCTCGCCGCCGACAGCATCCGCCTCGGTGCCTCGGAGGTTGTCGTCGCCGGCGGCATGGAGAGCATGTCGCAGGCGCCATTTTTCCTCAAGAAGGCACGCTCGGGGTACCGGATGGGGCATGGGGAACTCCTCGACCTGATGGTCTACGACGGCCTGCAGGACCCGTACAGCGGCCGCCACATGGGGGAGATCGGCGAGGAGAGTGCGTCCCGGCACGGCATCAGCCGCGAGGCGCAGGATCAATTTGCATTGCGCTCCTACCAACTCGCACAGGAGGCATCGCAAAGCGGCCTCTTCGACGGCGAGATCGTTCCCGTGGTGAAGAGCGGCAAGAAGGGGACGGAAACCGTAAGCCGCGACGAGGAGCCGTTCAAGGTAGACCTTTCCAGGCTCACCCAGCTGCGGCCCGCCTTCGCGAAGGATGGCACCATCACCGCAGGAAACGCCTCCAGCATCAGCGACGGCGCTGCGGCCTGCCTCGTTGCCGGCTCAGAAGCGCTGCGGCGCTACGACCTGAGCCCCAAGGCGCGGCTCGTCGCCTACAGCACCGCGAGCCTCCACCCCGACCTCTTCCCCGAGGCGCCGGTCTCAGCCATAGAGCGCGTCTGCGCCGCGGCAGGCCTCAAGGTCGGCGAGATCGACCTTTTCGAGATCAACGAGGCGTTTGCTTCCGTCACGCTCCTCGCCATGAGGAAACACGATCTCCCCCTGGAGAAGGTGAACGTAAATGGCGGCGCCTGCGCCCTCGGGCATCCGATCGGTGCCAGCGGCGCCAGGCTCGTGACCACCCTTGTGCGTGAACTGCGGCGCAGAAAAGCCCGCTACGGCCTCGCCACCCTCTGCAATGGCGGAGGTGAAGCGGTCGCGGCGATCATAGAACGCGTGTAGCTCGTCCTGTTCCAACCATTTTTATTACGCGACTGCCTCCCATGCTCCCGCCTTTGAAGGGAGACTGGGGGAATGGGTCTATCTTTGGAGGGAAAAGCCATGATCAACTCTGTCGGAGTCCTCGGCGCAGGGCAGATGGGGAGCGGCATCGCCCACGTCTTCGCGCAGAAAGGGTACGGCGTCACCCTTTTCGACCTCTCGCAGTCCCAGCTCGACCGGGCCCGCTCCTCCATCGGGCAAAACCTGGAGCGCCAGGCCAAAAAGGGGACCATCGAGGAGAGCGCTATCGGCGACACGCTGCAGCGGATCAGCGCCACCCTTGACATTTCCGGCCTCTCGGGATGCGATTTCTTTATAGAGGCAGTCACCGAAAACGAAGCGGTGAAGCTGGAAATATTCAAAACCCTCGACGAGACCGCCAGACCCGACGCCATTCTCGCCTCCAATACCTCTTCCATTCCCATCACCAAGATCGCCTCCGCCACGAGGCGCCCCGAGAAGGTCATCGGGATGCACTTCATGAACCCGGTGCCGATCATGCAACTCGTGGAGGTGATCCGCGGCGTCGCCACCAGCGACGAGACCTTCACCACCACCGCGTCACTGGTGGCAAGCATCGGGAAAGAGATGGCGGTATCGCAGGACTACCCCGGATTCATCGTGAACCGGGTCCTCATTCCGATGCTAAACGAGGCCATTTTTGCGCTCCACGAGGGGATCGCCACCGCCGAGGACATAGACAAGGGGATGAAGCTCGGCACGAACCAGCCGATGGGGCCCCTCGCCTTGGCGGACTTCATCGGGCTCGACACCGTCCTCGCCATCGCCACTGTCCTCTACGACGGCTTCAAGGATCCGAAGTACCGGCCATGCCCACTCCTGGTGAAGATGGTGCAGGCGGGGCAACTGGGGAAAAAGTCGGGGCGTGGCTTCTACATCTATTGATTTCGCGGCCGGTCGAGCCGAGAGACTGCGGCGAAGAGGTCAACGCTGCGCCTTTTCAGATAAAGGAGGGAAAATATGGAGCTACGAAACCTGCTGATGGACCGCCAGGAAGGAGTCCTGATACTCACCGTCAACCGCCCGGCGAGCCTCAACGCCTTGAACAGCGCCACCCTCGCTGAACTCGCCTTCGCCCTTCGGGAGATCAACGAGGACGCCTCGGTGAAGGTGGTGGTCATTACCGGCGCCGGGGAAAAAGCGTTCGTGGCGGGAGCCGACATAAAGGAGATGTCCAACCTGAACTCGTTCCAGGCGCACCAGTTTGCCACGAAGGGGCAGGATGTGGTCATCGCCATGGAGCGCCTGAAAAAGCCGGTCATCGCAGCGGTGAACGGCTTTGCCCTCGGCGGCGGACTCGAGCTGGCCCTCGCCTGCGATTTCATCTATGCATCGGAAAACGCGAAGTTCGGCTTCCCCGAAGTCGGTCTCGGCATCATGCCCGGCTTTGGCGGCACTCAGAACCTCGCGCGCCTCATCGGTCCGAACCGTGCGCATGAGATGATCTTCAGCGGGAGGATGATAAGCGCGGAGAAGGCGCTCGCCTGGGGTGTGGTGAACGAAGTTTTCCACGCGGCCGACCTGATGCCGAAGGCTCTGGAAACGGCGAAAGAGATAGCCCGGCAGGGGGCGCTGGGGGTGCAGTACGCAAAGGACGCCATCGCCCGCGGGCTCAACATGGCGAAAGAGGATGCGCTCAATTACGAGGCCACCCTCTTTGGCGTCCTCTTCGCGACGGATGACCGGAAGGAAGGGCTGGAGGCGTTTGTGGAGAAGAGAAAGCCGAGCTTTACCGGGAGGTAGTCTTCCTGCGCAGAGGAAAGAGGGGGGGCGGCAAGCAGAGCTCTTCCCCTTTTCCGATGAACCTATAGAAAGAGGGCCTCATGGACTTTGAACTGAGCCAAGACCACAAGGTGCTGCGCGATAGCGTCCGGGACTTTGTCGTGAAGGAAGTAAAGCCGCTGGCGAGGCAAATAGACGAGGAGCATGCCGTCCCCGACGCGCTGGTGCGCAAGATGGCGGAGCTCGGGCTTTTGGGGAGCTACCTGCCGCAGGAGTACGGCGGTGCGGGGCTTGATACCCTCTCCTACGCCATAGTCGTAGAGGAAGTGTCGAAGGCGTGCGCCTCGAGCGGGGTCGTCATTTCCGCCCATACCTCCCTGGCCTGCGACCCGATCTACCGCTTCGGGACGGAAGAGCAGAAGCGGCGCTGGCTCACCCCGCTCGCCTCCGGAGAAGTCATCGGCTGCTTTCTCCTCTCCGAACCGGGGTCCGGCAGTGACGCGGCGAGCATCTCCACCACATATCGCAGGGACGGCGACTACTTCGTCATCAGCGGCAGCAAGATCTTCATCACCAACGGCGGGTATCGCGGCACCGGAATCGTCTTCGCCACGTCTGACCGCTCGCTCAAGCACAAGGGGATCTCCGCCTTCATCGTCGATCTCGCCTCCCCGGGTGTGGAGATCCTGCGAAACGAGAAAAAGCTCGGCATCCGCGGCAGTTTCACCACCGCGTTTGCGCTCGACGGGGTGCGGGTCCCGGCGGAGAACCTGCTGGGGAGCGAGGGGCAGGGATTCCGGGTGGCGATGGAGACCTTGAACGGCGGCCGGATAGGGATAGCGGCGCAGGCTCTCGGGATTGCCGAGGGCGCCTTCGCCCTCGCCCTCTCATACTCCAAAGAGCGTCGGCAGTTCGGCGCCCCCATCAGCGACCTGCAGGGGATCCAGTTCAAGCTGGCCGACATGTACCTGCGCATCGAGTCGAGCAGGCTGGCCACCTACAAGGCCGCCTGCGTCAAGGACGCCGGGGGCAGCTACGCCTTCGAGTCGGCCGTGGCAAAGCTCCTCGCCTCCGAGACCGCCACCTATGTGACCAAAGAGGCGATCCAGATCCATGGCGGGTATGGGTATGTCGAGGAGTACGAAGTAGAGCGGATGTACCGCGATGCGAAAATCACCGAGATCTATGAAGGGACGAGCGAAGTGCAGCGGGTAATCATAGCAAAGCACCTCCTCCAGGCATAGCGAAAGCCCCATACTCAAAAGTCTTTGTTTGACGCATGATTCCTCGCAGTAGCGGCAGCAGGCGACCTACAGAACGGTTCATGTTGTGGTAAGGTTATTGTGCTTACCCTGATAGCCCACTGGAACCGAGGAGGGCGTCATGAACCGGTTCGATCTAGAGATAATGCTGTTCTTTAACAGCTTTGCCAACCAGTCAAAAGCCTTCGATGAGATGGTTTGCACCTTTGCCTCCAATCCACTTGTGAAAGGAGGCTTTGTCATTCCTATCCTTTGGTGGCTCTGGTTTCGCAACAGAGGTGAGTATCGCGACAAGGAATATGTACTCGCGACGCTCATTGCCTGCTTCATAGCCATATTCGTTGCCCGCACTCTTTCCATGGTCCTGCCTTTCAGACCTCGTCCGGTGCACAACCCGGCGATTCATTTCGTCCTCCCCTATAGCGCCGATCCCACCGTTTTGAGCGGCTGGAGCGCCTTCCCCAGCGACCATGCCGCGCTCTTCTTCGTCTTGGCCACCGGCATCTTACTCCTCTCCAGGTGGCTCGGCATCTGCGCCTACGTCCATTCCTTCATCTTCATCTGCCTGCCAAGGATCTATCTCGGGCTGCACCAGCCGACGGACATTGTCGCAGGCGCCGCCCTCGGCATCCTGCTGGGGATGCTCATTCGCTTCGACCGGGTGAGGTGGATAATGACGCATCGCGCGTTGAGAGTGGAGGAGGACTGCCCCGGATTTTTCTACGTCTGCTTCTTTTTCGTGAGCTACCAGGTCGTCCTGCTCTTCGACCCGATTCGCCACCTCGCGCGCGGCCTCGTGTCGTGCGTAAAGCATCTCACCTGAATGCGCCCGTGTGGGGACTGGCTCCTTTGTCAAAAGGTGCCTGTCCCCCTCCAACCTCTGTCCCCCTCCAACCTCTGTCCCCGGACGAAAAAAAGGTCATGCCTCACGCGGGCACGACCTTTTTTCATTACGGCCGGAGGTTATCTCAGTAGCGGTCCTCGTATGAAGGAGGGGGCGGAGGGGGAGGAACGGCACGCACCGTACGGCGCTTCGCAGCAACCGAGGGGATCTGGTTGCCGTAGGAATACATGCACTGCAGGTAGGCGTTATCATACCTGCGCTGCGCCTGCCACCCGTACGTCTGCGCCGAATCTGCGCCTGCAGCCGTTCCGAAAAGGAGCCCGGTTCCTGCCCCGAAAGCGGCGCCCGCGCCCGGATCGCCCCCTGCAGCTCCGAGGGCCGCACCGATTCCTGCGCCGAGCACCGTGCCGATAGCCGCGCCGTTGATGGTGCTCTCCTTCGAAGCCTGCTGCGGCGAAATGCCGACCTGCCCCCCCGCCCAATCGCGGCACATGGCATCCTCGCCCTGGAACTGTTCAAACGGCTTCCCCTCCGACGGGAGCACCAGCACGCTTGGGCCGCTCGGCAGCGTGGCGCAGCCGCCCACGGCAAAAAGCATCAGTGCTGATATCATTCGCATCCGTGCATTCATTGCTACTCACCCTCCTCCGGTGGCGGGGCAGGCGTCACCGTTTGCCAGCCCCCCGGGCACTGTTTCACATACGGATAGTAAGCCTTGGCATCCTGGCAATAGTACCAGTACTGCGAGGCTTCCGGTGCCGGAGCCTGCTGGACATACACCTCCGGTGAACGTTCGATCACCACGGTCCGCGGCGGCGGGTAGTAGTATGTCGGGCCCCACCACAGCGGGCCCCACACCGGCCCGATGTAGACGCTGGCGCCCCCGTGGCCGTGGCCGTGCCCATGGCCGTAACCGCGGGCGGACGCCGGTACCGCGCCTGCAAGGATGACGGCAAAGACAACCAAAGCAATGCGACTAGTTCCTTTCATGCAACTCGCCCCCTCTTGCTGAAGTAGAAAATGTTCATGTAATGTCGGGACGTCTCTTCAGCGCAATTATACAGTACTACAACAATGTGAAAGCAATGTGCAAATAATGCGGAAAAGAAGGTAAGAGTAGATGAAGGCATCTGTGCGGCGCTTAATCTGATAACAGCACGCTTCGGCGTAGAAGTATCACAAAAAGGATGAAGGATCAACCTGGCAGACTGCAACAGGCGCGTGCAGGAAAGGGAAAAATGCAATGGTGGAAATTTGCCGTGAGAGAACTTCTGAAGCAGAGCCTGAGGTTGATGTGCAAATAAGAGGCGGATTAGGGGTTAGAGAAAACAAATGCAATAGTTGAAGGATGTGCGAACTCTTTCTCTTGACTGCGACAGCGCCATTTGCTATAAGAGTCACCTCACTGAGCGGGAATAACTCAGTGGTAGAGTGCAACCTTGCCAAGGTTGAAGTCGCGGGTTCGAATCCCGTTTCCCGCTCCAAACAAACAAACACAGCCAGGCCTTCGGGTCTGGCTTTTTTTGTTTGTGCGCCAGGCAGGGCGCGTGGTGCACCATCCTCTCAGAGTGGGTAGCTCGCAGGTGACTAGGAGGTGCAAGTCCTCTGTGCAGGTCCTTGAATGCCAGCTACGGTTATTGCCTTCTCCTCCTCCCACGCCCTCCACAGTTCGCCGCCTCCGGCCTCGATCGGCAGGAATTGTGGGTACAGAGAAAGAGGCCCTTCATTTGCGCCAATGACTCGTCTCTACCGTTGCGGATTCGTTACAGCCCCTTGTAGCGCCACTTTTTTCTCTCATGCCTTTCCAACCCCGGCCGATACATTGGGGAGCCACTGCTTTTTGCGGCTGAGAGCCTCCGGTGAGAGTCTCTACTCGTTGCTGTTATAAGGCTTTAGCGGAGTGGCAGGGGGTCGTTGAGACGTCACATGAAGCAAAAATTTCCTTTCATCCTTCTCTCGGTTGTCGCAGTGGCGATGGTCATGACTATTGCGAACGCTGTCATATTTGAGCAGGTACGCGCGGAGGGGAAGCGACAGGCACAAGTTCACGTTGAAACTTCGCTGAGGCTTTTCTGGCATCTCCTGCACAGCAAGGGAAAGGGGAGCTACTTCCACGAGGACCGCGGCCGCCTTCTGGTGGGCAGTTATGTGATAAACGGGAACTCGGATGTGCCGGACGAGGTACTCGCCATCACTGGCAACAGAGCCACGGTGTTTATGGGCGATACCAGGGTGGCAACAAATGTGGAAGACCGCCATGGCCGCCGGGCTATCGGAACAAAGCTCACAAGTCCCGTCTATGACATGGTCATCAGGAAGGGACTCCCGTACCGGGGGGATGCCCGAGTCCTCGGCAAGCCTTATGTCACCGCCTATGACCCGATAAAGGACGCTAGCGGGAAGACTATCGGCGCACTCTTCGTTGGGGTGGAAAGCGACCGCAGAGCATTGGGTCTGAAAGTAGTGGCGATCAACACCGCCGAGGCCGCTATCTTCCTGTCGTTCGGCCTTTTTGTGCTTCATATCCGCAGACGCTCCGCGGACGCCATCCACAAGCAGTTTCGCTTCCTGCAGGTATTGCTCGACACCATTCCCAGTCCCATCTTCGTAAAGGACCGCGCTGGGCGCTACTGCGAATGTAATGTCGCGTATGAAGAGTTTGTCCAGGTGAAGCGCGAGGATCTTGTGGGGAGGACAGTGCACGACCTCTGGCCCGTCCATCTTGCGGACCAATACCACCGGATGGACCTTGAGCTCTTTGCAGGCGGGGGGGTGCAAACATACGAATGCTCGGTCAAAAGCGCCGCCGGGACCCACCTCGACGTCATCTTCCTCAAGGCTGTCTACCGCGACGCCGCGGGCCTTCCTGCGGGACTCGTGGGAGTGATCCTCGACATTACCGAGCGCCGGAAGCAGGAACGTGCCCTGCGCGAGGCACAGAGCGATCTCATGTATGCGTCACGCCTGGCGGGAATGGCCGAGACGGCAACAATAGTCCTGCACAACGTTGGCAACGTGCTGAATAGCGTGAACGTATCTGCCGGCATCATCAACCAGTGCATTCGTAGCTCGAAGGCTCCTGCACTCCGGAAGGCCGTGGGGATGATGCAGGAGCACAGAGACGACCTTGCTGCTTACCTCTCCACCGACGACAGGGGGAAACTCCTTCCGGAGTATCTGGCGAAGGTAGTGGAGGTTATGGAGATGGAACATCAGGATATCGAGAAGGAGATCGATGCGCTGATCCGCAGCGTGGAGCACATAAAGCAGATTGTTGTGACTCAGCAGCGCTTTGCCGGCACGACGAGCATCGTCGAGCACTTGCAGGTCCGTGACCTGGTCAGCGACGCGTTGCGTATGGACGCCGACTCCGCGGCCGGAAGCGGTGTGACCATAGTGGAAGATATTGACGAGATGCAGGAATTTTCACTGGACAGGGCGCGGGTGCTCCAGATTCTGGTCAATCTGATCCGGAACGCCAAGCAGGCGGTCTGTGCTCGCGAGGGGAGTGGCGGACGAATTACCATTTCCGCCGGGGTAGTGGACGAGGAAAGCTTGCGCATTTCCATCGCAGACGACGGCATAGGCATCCCGGCGGAGAACCTCACACGAATCTTCAATCACGGCTTCACCACGCGCAGGAACGGTAACGGCTTCGGCCTGCATTCCTGTGCACTCGCTGCCAAAGGTATGGGCGGCTCTCTGACCGTCCACAGCGATGGGCCTGGAAGTGGTGCCACCTTTACCCTTACCCTCCCGATCGGGGCCTGACGCGGAGTACCACAAAAGGCGCAGGAGGGGAGCGCCGTGACGCTGTGGTGGGCGATCGATGCAGTTCGCAAGGGGGGCACCTGTCGATCATCAGCGCGTACGGCCCCCTTCTTCCTCTTTCCAGTGCAGTGAAGCCTCAGCCCGCCACCGCTCTGCATCGCGAAGAGCTAACCCCGCAGGCGGCAGAAAATGCCTCGCCATTTCCCCACAAGCGACGCAGGCTGTGCAATTCCCTTATTACCTTCTTGAGGAAACCATCGAAGTGGTGATATTAAATAGGGCGTTTCGGTCACAGCTGGCAAAAAGCGAACAGGAATAACTCGATCTATGGCCTCATATCTCTTCAAGTGCGCTACAGTCGTGGATGGTTCCGGAAGTCCCGCCTTTCGAAGTGACGTAGCGGTGCGAGACGGCAGGATAACCACAGTCGGGACGGGGGGCGCAGCAGGCGCCACGATTATCGATGCCGAAGGCCTCGTCCTTGCCCCCGGCTTTATCGACATCCACAGCCATACAGACTCCACCCTCTTCAACTACCCCCACATGGAAAGTAAGGCCTTTCAGGGGGTAACGCTGGAAGTGACCGGCAATTGCGGCCTCGGCGTTTTTCCCGTGCGGCAAAGCCACCGGAAGGAATTCTCCGACTTCCTGCGCATGCACGACTTCACCCTCCCCGGCGGCGACTTCGCCTGGAGCGATTTCTCCTCCTATGCCGACGCGGTGGAGCGTGCGGGAATAGCCCTGCACCAGGCGCCGCTGGTGGGGCACGCTTCCCTGCGTATCGCGGGGCTTGGCCTCGAGAATCGCCCGCCGACGGAGGCGGAGCTGGAACGGATGCGGCACCTTCTGGAGGAGGCGCTCTCCCAGGGGGCGTGGGGGATGTCCACCGGCCTCATCTATCCTCCCGGGAGCTACGCAACGACAGAGGAAATCATTGCCCTTGCCCGGATCCTCGCCCGCAGCAGTGCGATCTACACCAGCCATATCCGCGGCGAGGGGGAAAGTTTGTACGACGCGCTGGACGAGGCGGTGCGTATCGGGCGCGAGGCGGAGGTGCGGGTCCAGATTTCCCATCTAAAGGCGATGGGGCAGAGCAATCGCGGCGGCGCGAGGAAGGTGCTGGAGCGACTCGCGAAGGCGCGGGGGACCGGGGTGGACATCGCAGCGGACCAATACCCCTACCACGCATCCGCCACCACCCTCTCCGCCATTGTGCCGCAATGGGCGCACGAAGGGGGCGTCGCTTCCCTGTTGGAGCGGCTCCAGGACCAGGAGCTCAGCGAGAGGATCATGGCGGAGATGGCGCGCGAGATCGCGCAGCGCGAAGGTGCCTCCGGGATCGTCGTCTCAAACTGCGCCACCCGCGCAAACCGCCCCCTCTCCGGCCGGACGCTCGAACAGGTAGGTCGTCACTGGGGGTGCACCCCGGAGGAAGCCGCAGCACGCCTCATTGTGGAGGAAGAAGGTGCGGTGGGAGCTATCTTCTTTTCCATGGCTGAGGAGGACGTGGAAGAGATCCTGAAAGAGCGGGGGGTGGCGGTCGGCTCCGACGGCAATGCGCTCGAGGCGGGAGGCGCCGCGGGCGAAGCGACGCACCCCCGCTCCTACGGGACCTTCCCGCGCGTCCTCGGGCATTATGTGCGGGAGAGGCAGCTTCTGTCGCTGGAAAGCGCGGTCCACAAGATGACAGGGCTCCCCGCGCAGAGAATCGGTCTCAGCGACCGCGGGGTGATCCGGCCCGGCTTTGCGGCAGACCTCGTGCTTTTCGATCCGGCCACCATCGCGGATCGCGCCGATTACAGTCAGCCGCACCGCTATGCGCAGGGTGTGGTGCATCTTTTCGTCGATGGCGAGCCGGTCATCGAGAACGGCAAGGGGACCGGCAACCTGCCGGGACGCGTGCTGCGCAGAGGGCAGGTAAAGAAATGACAACTCCGTTCGACCCCGAGCTCCTGAAGGGGCTTGTGGGGCTCGCTCCACTCCTGGTGTACATCGTCCTTGTCTTCCGGGACATGGAGATCCTCCCCGCCACAGCCATCTGCGTGATCCTTGGCGGCATCCTCAGCCACCAGTCGCTCACCTCCTTTGCTGCGGCCTTTGCCAACGCCATGGGGTCCTTTCTCGCCCTCGTCGGTCTCATCATCATGCTCGGGCGAGGTCTCGGGGAGGTGCTCTGCGCCACGAAGGTGTCGCACACCATCGTGCACCGCATCATCTACAGTGTCGGCGTCGACAGCGAGAAAAAGGCGATGTTCGGCATCATGGCCGCGTGTCTCGTCATGGTGGGACTCCTCGGCACGATGGCGGGGGGAAATGCCATCATCGCGCCGATCGTCCTTCCGATCGCCGCCGCAGTAGGTCTTTCCCGCAGCACCGTCGCCGTCATCTTCCAGGCAGTCGGCGAAGAGGCGCTGATACTCGGACCGTTCACCCCTCCCGTAATCACGCTGCTGGGGCTCACGAAGATAAGCTACGGCTCCATGCTCCTCTTTGTCTCCGGTCCCGTCGCCCTCATCACCCTGGTCGTCACCTGGTTCATGATCCAGAGGATCCAGGCGAGGACGAAGGATTCGGCCGCCTACGAGGAGCCGGAGAACACGGAGAGGTTCGAACCGACCAGGGAAAGCCACCGCGCCACTATCGTCTTTTGTGCCGTCTTCCTTGCCGCCGTCCTGTACGGGATAGCGGTGAAAGCTCCGACATCGTTTGTGGTGGTGATCATGCTCGGGCTCGCGCTGGCGACCGGCTTTGCCGGCGGCCTGAAGCTGGGGGAGATCCTGGAGCTCGTGGTAAAGGGGATGGCGGGAAACGTGGGGCTTTTCCTCCTCTTTCTCCTGCTCGATCCGTTCATCGTCTTCGTGCAGCAGGCGGGGGGATTCAACGCGCTCGCGCAGCTCATCAAGCCGATGATGGAGTTTGGAGGAAAGCCGTTCATCGTCATCAGCGGCGGCTTCCTGGGCGCTTTCGGGATCAGCGGGGCGACTGTCGCCACCATGAAGCTCCTGAACGAGATGTTCAACCCGCTCCTTTCCCGTTACGGCGTGTCGCTCCTGGCGTGGTCGCTGGCGCTGGTGGTGGCGACGAGGGTGAACAACTTCGTCTTCCCCGGGGCCAATATGGTGAGCTCCCTTGGATTTGCGGAGTCTTCCGACATGAAATCGATGCTGCGAAACGGCTGGATGGTGGCGCTGTGCCAGCTCACCTTCCTGGTGCTCTTTAGCATCGCCACGGCGTGAGGTAAAGGGGGCGGCGGGAGCCTTCTATGGCGGCTGCGCCGCCACCGCAGGCAGGATGCCTACGCTCCAGCGCGGGGGCAACTGACGTCGCCGGGATCGAAGGGACGACTCATGGCGCCGCGCTGGAGGATAGGCTTCCCAGCCTGTCCTGCGGCGCAAGCCGCATCGTCGACAGCCGCTGATTCTATGGCGGCTCCGCCGCCACCGCAGGCAGGATGCCTGCGCTCCAGCGCGGGGGCAACTGACGTCGCCGGGGATCCGAGAGACGAATCGTGGCGCCGCGCTGGAGGATAGGCTTCCCAGCCTGTCCTGCGGCGCAAGCCGCATCGTCGCTGGCGGCTGTCTCTATGCCACCACCAACTCCCTCAGAAAGCCGCTGATACTGAAAAAGCCCTTCCGAATGGGAGGGCTTTTTCTTTGTCTGCTGTTTGCTGTCTTATATCTACTTTACAGCTCTTCCATATTGCCGAACTCCGGCGCCACGAGGTAGTTTCTGGGCGCTTCGGCATAGCTGTAGACATTCTCCACTACTTCCAGGTGCTTCCGCTCCTCCTCGGCTATCAGAAGGAGGTTGACGCGCACGCCGGCGTCTTCAACCTTTGCTGCAAGATCTTCATAGTAGCTGATATCACGCTCTTCTTCTTGTACGGCGTGCAGGAAAAGGTCAGGGTTCCGTTTCATTTCCTTTACCATATTTTCACCGTCAGGCAGCCTCGTCGGCTCGTGCGGCTCATTCAGCATCTCGAGCTCTGAACCGTTCGCTGCCATCGTCTCCTTCATCCCTCTCAGTGCATCGATGTGCTGCTGCTCGGCGGCAGCCAGAAGGGAGAATAATTGCTTCTGCTCGGGAAGGATACTCTCCTTCTCAAGGTGCTCGTAATATGCTTTTGCTTTTTCTTCCTTTGTGATGGCGCACTCGAAGATGTTCATCTTGTCCTCCCTCGCTTCACAAGTGAAGATTTCTCTTCACTTCATCCAGTGTACCAGAATTGCCCCCTGGAAAGGAAGAACCACATCTTCAATCCACCAGCTGAAAAAGGACTGGTGGTGCCTCACATATTGTGCACAAGTCTCCCGGCTTCCCCTCAAGCACATTGCCGCACGATTCACACACATAGTAGGGGGCCGGAGGGTTTCTCCCGATCCGCTCCAGGGCGCTGGAGAATAGCCCCACGTGCACCAGTTCCACCAGGTTCAAGCAGGTGAAGCACTCGTGGGCGAATTCCCACCCTTCCTGCGCCGCATCCCGGATCATCTCCGGGAACATTGATACGAACTCGATTGTCTCCCCACCTATCGCGTTTTTCAGATTTTCGACCGTGTCGCCATTCCTCACTGCAAGCACGCACCGTTGCCCTTCCCATGCGGCATTGGTCATCTGCGACGTCTCCCGCAGCGACCGAAGCAGCCACTGGGCATGTACCCCCTCGGAAAATGCGGCGGCACGAAAAAGCCGCGCCACCTGGTAGTGCCCCTCCGACTCCGCTTGCCTGGCAAAGAGCAGATACGCTCCTTTGGAACGTGCCTCCCCCTTGTACGCCTTCAGAATGTTCCTCTCGGTCCTTATGAACATTGAAACCTCCGCACGTCCCCGGAGGCACAGGCTCCCTGTCAGCGCAACGCCTGGAACGTCGCCTCGGGAGCATCACATACCTCGCAGGGCCCGATCGGCTTTCGCTCGATTGTGTTTCCGCACACTTCACATAGATGATACTCCGCCGGCTGGTTCCTCCCGAGCTGGTCAAGGGCTTCCCGGAACATCGCCGCGTGGACCCTCTCCACCATGTTCACGTGGTGAAAGGTTTCCCTCGCCGTTGTCCACCCCTCGGTGTCGGCATCCTGGATCATCTGGGGATACTGGTTGGTGAATTCCTCCGTCTCCGCCTCGATGGCGCGCTGCAGGTTCGTGGCGGTAGTTTCCTTCAGCGACTCCGGATCGTACAGCCCTGCCGCCCACAGGTCTACAGTCGTTCTGGAGGTCTCCTTCAGGCACCGCAAGAGCGCCTGCGAGTGAATCTCCTCCGAAGCGGCAACGGCACGGAAGAGTTTCGCCAGCTCCGGGTTCCCCTCGGATTCCGCCTTTTGGGCGTACGCCTGATAGCTTGCCCTCGCGCGCATCTCTGCCTTGAAGGCCTTCTGAATATTGAGCTCTGTCTTGCTTTCGGCCGGTCCCATAACGCCACCCCCTGTTCTGAAAACTGCTTTCAATATTAAAGCCTACCAGCCCCGCACCCCCCGTCAACGGGAGAAAACGGCGAGAATCCGGCCTCTTACCGCTCCACACGGTGGGTGCAACCCGTCCTACACTACCCCGAGGGTGGCAGCGCGGCCGACGATGTCGGCGAGGATACCGAGCGCCTTGGCGGCACGGTTTACCTTCTCCGAAACCGCCTTCAGCTTCTCGATCTCCGTCTTCATCCCGCAGTTGATCTCTTCCAGAGCCTTCCGGTATTGCTGCAGCTGGGCCACCTTTTCCTCTATCTCTGAAAAGATGAGGGCGCTTTCCACCTCTTCCAGCGTCGTGCTCAACTTCTCCAGCTGTTCGTCCCCTGGAGAGGAGCTGAGAGCGCCGTTTACCGCCTCCTTCGCCTCGCGCACAACCTGCAGGACCTTGATGATCTCAGTATTGGCCACGGCCCCCTCCTTTATTTCCTATCGAGCTTCTTCTTCAGCGCCTGGGCGCTCGTCACTTCCGCGGCCAGTGAATTCACCTCCTCGAGGGCGCCTGCGAGGTCCTTTTTGGCAGTCACGGACCCGACAAGCTCCGCGTGTGCCTGCCGGAAGGTGCAGGCGGCCTGCAATGCCCTCGCCGCGAGCTCGCCTGCGGTGTCCGAGGCGTCCATCACCTCCGCGACCTTCAGCGGTAGCTCCGGCGGCTGCCTCCCCTGGTACTGCCCCGCCACACCCCGGTAAAAGAGCGCCACATCCCTTTTCTCCTGCGCAAGGACACCCCCCGGGACGAGCTTCCCCCCCGCGGCGGGGCACCCCCGGAGCTGCGCCAGCTGGGTCTCGTCAAGGTAAAAGGCCATGATCTCCTGCACCGTCCCGGTAAGGGAGGCGACCATGGGGTCCGCCGCCACGACCACCTTCCTCAGGGAACGGGCCTGGCGTGCCCGCAGGTAGAAACCTCCTCCCCCCCGAACGAGCGCTGCAACTGTGGAGCCCGCAGCGCCGACGGAGCGGTTCCAGGTCTTGTTGTACTGCCTGATCCCCGAATCGATCTTCTGCCCGAGGGCCTCTGCACTCGTTTGCAGCTCCGTGCTGTAGCGCTCCGCAGTCAGAAGCGAGAGGAGCTCGGCATAGTCGCTGAGCACCTCCAGCGCCTGATCCGCCTGGCGCCCTTTTTCTTTCAGCTTCGCCTCCGTCTTGAGGGCTCCCTCGATCCCGGCGAGGGCGGTCGTGCCGTTTCTGAAGGTGACGACGCGCAGCACCTGGCGATCCCGGCGGATCTCCGCGTGCCGCGAGATTACCGCTCCGGGAAGGTCTCCGTACCCCTTCGCGGCTGCGGCGAATTTCCCCACCTCGGTGAACTGGCTCCTGGTGAGGACCGTACACCCGGTGATGCTTAGAAAGAGAAAAAGGGCGAGTGGAACCGTGCAAACATTCCGGGGGAACATGAGATGCCTCCTGTGGACTTCATTGCAAGGATAAGAAGAATCGGGGTTTTAATCTGCGCCAATCTGCGTAATCTGCGGACGAGAAAGCCTTTAGCGCCGTTACGGCACCGGCGCCCGCGGGGGCCGCGTCCCGTCCGGCGCTGTCCCCACCGGCACGACCCCATTATCCCGGCGCAGCGATTCGAAGAAAACCTGGAAGAGCGCAAGGATCACAGGTCCCGCCACTATACCGGTGATTCCCATCGTCACGAGACCGCCGAGACCGCCGAGGGCGACGAGGAGTATGGGAAGCTTCGCCTTGCCGCTGATGAAGAGAGGGCGGATCACGTTGTCGATGCTGCTGACCGCTATCACGCACCAGGCGATCAGGAGCACCCCCTTGAGGATCTCCCCCTGGACGAGCAAAAAGAGCGCGCCGGGGACCCAGATGAGTGCCGTGCCGACGACCGGTATGATGGCGCAGATCGCCATCAGCGTCCCGAAGAGGAGCGGAGAAGGAAGCCCCGCGACCCAGAAGCCGAGCCCGCCGAGCGCCCCCTGCACGAGGCAGGTCAGCACGACGCCGTACATGATCGCTCCGAGGACACGCTCCAGCGTCTGGAATATGTTCTGCTTCAATCCCTCCCTGAGCACTATGACTTCCCAGAAGGCGCGCACGTAGCCGGGGCCGTCCCGGTACACGAAGAAAAGGATGATCAGCATCATGAAGAGCTTCATCAGGAAACCGATGAAGTTTTTGGCTATCCCGGTGAGGTAGTTCAGGAGGTGGGACGCGCCCTGCTTCGCGGTGGGGAGGAGCACCTTGTCCAGGTCGAGGTTCAGGCTTCCCACCAGCGGCTTCACCTTCGCCACCAGCGCGGAAAGCCACGGCTGGCGAAGTATTGTATCAAAGGTCGGCATGCCGCCGGCACCGGCGGTGGCGCGCTCGAGGTACTGGTAGGCCTGCGCCACCTCCTGCGACAGGGTGAAGATCAGCCCCACCAGCGGCAGGACAAGGACGAGGCAGACGAGAAGGGTCATGAGGCCGGAAGCGGCGTTTCTGCGTCCCCTGCACCGCTCCAGCACCTTTTCGAAGAGCGGAAAGGTGATGATTCCTATCGCCGACGCCCACACGAGGGTGCTGAGGAAGGGAGCGAGGATGAGAAAGAGCAGGTACAGGAGAAGCAGCGCGAACGTGTACGCGAGCAGCGTAAAAAAGAGGGTTCGATCCATCGGCCAGGTACTCCTTGCTTGCCGACTCAGGCCGGAGCAACCGGTTGCCCGTCCGCGAGGCAGCGCCATCCCTTCACAATTTTAACTATAACCCAGACGTATGTTGCCACCATGACCAGGACGCCGAGGCCAAAGAAGAGCATCAGGAGGAAGGAGACCAGGAAGCCGAGGAGCGACTTCCAGAAAATGGAGATCTGGTAGTCGTAGTGGCTGCGGTACGTACCGGTGGCGCTGTCGCGGTAGAGGTAGGCGATGACCACGCCGATGAGCATGGTTACCCCCCACAGGAAGCCGCCGAGATAGCAGGCGTACACGATCGTCGGCATCGTCTTTTCCGACTTCTCCATCTTTTCCAGCGCGTCCGTTATGTTGCCGGGGATGAGGGGGAGGACGTAAATCTCCCGCGCTGCGTCCCCTTCGGCAACGAAATCGACCCGGGCACCCCCGCGCGGCTCGCCGGGGCTCTTCCAGTCGGAGCGGCTGAAACGGTAACGCGTCCCGTCGGCGCACCGTATGACCCCTACCTCCGCATCGAAACCGAGCACCATCCCTTCCATACTCTCCTCCTCCCCCCGCTGGCGGCGGAAGCCTGTTTTCCGGCAGGACCGGCGTGTGTAATCCGCGAAAAGGATACAGAAAAAGGGGGTAAAGTCTAGCGTGGCGGGGGCTCGCGACGGCATGATACTCTTTTAGGAAGAGGAAGCCATGTTCATCCCGCTGCACGTTAAAAGCGACTACAGTCTCGGCTTTGGTACCGCCTCGGTGGAGGAACTGATCGAGCGGGCCGTGGCGCTCGGCTACCGGGCGCTCGCCCTCACCGATCTGGAGAACCTCTACGCCCAGGTGCGCTTTCACCAGGGGTGCCGCGAGGCGGGGATCCGCCCGCTCACCGGGTTGGAGCTCCGCCCCGGATTTGACGGGAGGCACAACGTGGGGCGCAAGCAGGGGCGCGTCGTCCTTCTGGCGCTCGACGAGAGCGGGTACCGCAGCCTCTGCCGCATCGTGAGCCGCAGGCGAAGCGCGACGCTGCAGCGACCGATGGAGGCGCCGCACCGCGACCCCCTCCCGGTGGCGATGAAGTGCTCCGACGGTCTCATGGCGCTGAGCGACGACCCCGCCGTCGTGGAGGAGCTTTTCTACAGCGGGAGCTTTCTTCCCGAGCAGCTGGGAGTACTGCTGGTGCGCCCGGACGAGCAGCAGCGTGACCGCAGGCGGATCGAGGCGGCGGAGCGCCTCGGGGTGCGGCTGGTGGCGGATCTGGACTGCACTTTCCTGAGGCAGGGGGACCACCCGCTCCACGTGCTGCAGCTGGCCATACGGCAGGGGCGCCCGATGCGGGACACGGCGCTCGGTGCCGACGTCGAGGGGCGGGAGAGGTGGCTTCGCTCCCCCGCGGAGGTGGCCCTTCTCTTTGCCGACCAGCCGCAGGCGCTGCACGAATCGGCAGAAATTGCAAATCTCGCCTCTTTCGACCTGCAGGGGGTGCAGGGGACCTCCCCGATAAGCCCCTTCATAGGCACCGGAAGCGCAGCCGCGACGCTCAAACGGATCTGCCTGGATGCGCTGGAAGATCTCATGGTGGAGCGTCACCGCAGACGCGACTACCTCGTCCGACTGGAACACGAGCTCCAGGTCTTCGAGGCGCTCGGGTTTTCCGGTTTCATGGCGGTGGTCGCCGACATCCTCTCCCACTGCCGCCGGCTCGGCATCCCGGTGGCGGTGCGGGGCTCCGCAGTCAGTTCCCTCACCCTTCACCTCCTCGGCGGCTCACCGGTCGACCCGCTGCGGCACGGGCTCCTCTTCGAGCGCTTCCTGCACAAGGGGAAGTCGGCGTGGCCAGACGTCGACATCGATCTTCCGTGGCACCGCCGCGACGAGGTCATCGACTGGGTCTACCGGCGCTACGGACAAGACAAGGTGGCGATGGTGGCGGCTCACCACACCTTCCGCTACCGCTCCGCCCTGCGGGAGGGGCTGAAGGCGTGGGGGGCCTCACCTACCGAGATAGAGCGGGCAAGCGCGCTTCTCCCCCCGGAGGATCTCGCCTCCGAGGAGCTCGATTTTCTCGGCATGGCAGAAGCGGCACAGGAGGAAATCCCCGAGGAGATTGACGGCGGAGGGGGTGCCCCCTTTCCCCGCATGGGAGAGATATTCCCACTGATACGCCGCCTCGTGGGGCGCCCCCACCACATCGCCGCTCACCCGGGGGGGATCGTGGTGGACCGCTACCCGCTGGAGGACCTCCTTCCCCTGGAGCGGGCGCCGAAAGGGGTCATCATCACGCAGTACGACCTCGTCGCCGTCTCCCGCCTCGGCCTTGCCAAGATCGACCTCCTGGGAAACCGCTGCCTCTCCGAGCTCGAGGAGGCACTCGCCCCGCGCACCCTGTCCGACATCCCTCCGGAGGACCCGGAGACCCTGGCACTGATTGACGACGCCCGCACCGTCGGCTGCTTTCAGCTCGAGAGCCCTGCGATGCGCTCCCTCCTGAAGCGCCTGCCGATCCGCTCCCAGAACGACGTCACCGCAGCGCTGGCACTGATCCGCCCCGGCGCCGCCTCCGGCGAGGTGAAGGGCGCCTTTGTGCGGCGCGCCCGCGACGAGGAGGGGGTGAACTTCCCCTTCCGCCTCATGGAGGACCGGCTGCGGGAGACGTACGGCCTCTTTCTGTACGAGGAGGATGTCATGCTCCTCCTTTCGCGAACCGGGGGGATAACCCTCGACGAGGCTGACGAGTTGCGCCGCGCCATAGTGAAAAGCGGCGGGGACCCGGCGACTCTGGCCCTGCTGCAGTCGGCCTTCCTGGACAGGGCGTCCGCCGTCGCGGGGAGAAAGGGGGCTCAGGCGCGGCGGGCGTGGGCGACCGCCACACGGCTTGCCGCCTACTCCTTCAACAAGGCGCACGCCGCAAGCTATGCGCTCCTTGCCTACTACTCCGCCTATGCGAAGGTGCACTGTCCCCTCGAGTTCGCCTGCGCCCTCATCAACCACCATCAGGGGCTCTACCCGCTGCGAGTGGAGGTCGCGGAGCTCTCCCGTATCGGGATTGTCGTGCAGGCGCCCCATGTGAACGAGTCGCAGTACCACTCCTTTTCCGTGACCGCAGCCGGGCAGAAGGGGAGCGTGCGGGTCGGACTCGACAAGGTGAAGGGGCTCTCCGTGCGCCGCGCCATGGAGATACTGGAAGACCGCAGGCGGCGCGGCCCGTACGCGAGCCTCCGAAACCTCCTGGAGCGGGTACCGCTCTCGCTGAGGGAGGTCGCCGCGCTGGTCCTTTCCGGCGCCTGCGACGAGCTCTCCCCATTGCACTCCCAGCACTACCCCTTCGCACACGAGGCGGCGCTGGAACAGCTGCAGGAGGGCTCCCCCCTCCCCGACCTCGACCGGCTGAGGGTTGCGCTCCCCGATACGGAAAGCGCGGAGGGGGAGCGGATACGGCTCTACCAGGCGCTGGTACGGGTGAGAAACGAGCTGAGCTACCTGCAGATGCACCTCGCGGCGCACCCGATGGCGCTCCTGCGGGAGGAGGCGCAGCGGATGTCGTGCGTGACGGTAGAGGAGGCGAGCCATGCGTCGGCGGGAAAGACGGTGCGGCTTGCGGTGGTGGTGGCGGCGATGCGCAGGGTGCAGACGAGGCAGGGGGCGATGCAGTTTCTGACGGTGGAGGACGAGACGGGACTTCTGGAAGCGGCTCTCTTGCCGGTGGTTTTCCAGGAGCTGGGGGACCGGATAAAGACGGCGGGCCCTTTCCTTGTGGAGGGACGAATCAGGCGGCAGCAGGAGGCGGTACACCTGGAGGTGAGCTACCTCACCCCCTTTCACAAGCGCCCCGGGCCGTTCGGAGCGCTCGACTAGGGATCACTTTTCCTTCAGCACCGCGGCCACCAGGCGCAGGTCTTCCACGAAGGCATCGAGCGCCGCCTGCCGCGCCTCGTCCGTCTCCGTGCGCAGGATCGCCGAGGGGTGCGTGGTAGCCATGGCGAAGGGGGCAAGGTTACTGGGGAGGAAGCGGCCGTGGTCGCGGGTAACCAGCACCTCCTTTCCGAGGAGGGCCTGGGCGGCGGTGGCGCCCATGGCGACGAGGACGCGGGGGCGGATCAATTCGATCTCCGCATCGAGCCAGGGGAGGCAGGCGCCGATCTCCCGCGCGTTCGGCTTCTGATGCAGGCGGCGTTTTCCTACCGCGACCCACTTGAAGTGCTTCACCACATTGGTGACGTACGCGTCGCCGCGGTCGATCCCCGCGCGCTCCAGCGCCTGATCCAGCACCCGCCCCGCCGGCCCAACAAAGGGGTGTCCCTTGCGGTCCTCCGAGTCACCCGGCTGCTCGCCCACGAGGATGAGGCGAGAGGTGACCTCCCCTTCCCCGAATACCGTCTGCGTTCCCGTCGTCCAGAGGGGACAGGCCCGACACCCGGCAGCGGCAGTCCGCACATCGTCATACGTCCCGCCGCGCGGAACGAGAGGAGCGGCGGTTTCTTCCGGGTGCAAGCGTGGCATGGCGACCTCCGGCAGAAAAGGTGAGTGCAGTACGGAAGGAATTGTAACGGGGAAGGGAGCTCATTCAAGGTGATGCCGGAGGCGCCGATGTAGTCAATGTAGGCCGGGATAAGTCGCAGACGTTCCCGGCATGGCGCCGGCGGAACCTGGAGGGGTGGTTGCAACGCGGCGGCACATGCCGGAAACGCTTCGCTTATTCCGGCATACATATCACCAAAAAAAATAAAAAGCCCGCAGCGTGGCAGCTGCGGGCTTTTCGGAGTGTATATCGACTGAGGTATTAGAAGCGCACACCTACGCCGGCGGCGAAGAGGTGCGGGTTGATCTCGAGGTCGTACATCCCGCCGAGATGGGCGGGGCCGTCGCCGAGGGCGAACTGGGTATCGATGTTGACGTACTTGTAGTCGATGTTGAAGAAGATGTTTTCAGCGACGTTGAAGTCGACGCCGCCCTGGGCGACCCAGTTGACGCTGTTGTGGATGTTCAGCTTGGAGGAGATGCTGCTGTCGACCCTGGAGTTGAACGGCATGGTGAAGTTCATGCCGCCGCCGATGTACGGGCTGATTTTCTGCCCGGCAAGGGGGTGGAACTTCACAGTCAGGGTCGGAGGAAGGAGCCATGTGGAGCCGATGGTCTCACCGCCGAGCCTGATGTCGTGGTGCGTTGCAGCAGCGAAGAGTTCCGCCGAGACATTCTTTGTGAAGAAGTATGCGAGGTCGATACCGGGGGTGACGTCGGCATCGATTCTGGCGCCCCCGAGGGTGTTGTTCAGGTTGTCATCCGGCAACACGTAGACGCCCTTCAGCCCGAACTGGAACTTCTTGTAGTCCTGCGCACTGGCGAGAGCCGTCAGGCCCATGGTAAGACATAGTGCGGCACCCAATACAGCTACCATCTTTTTCAACATGATCTACTCCCTCCGTTACATGATATATGAGAACGATATGTTCTCATAGCGAGAAACAGGTATAGAACAAGCACGTGTCAGATAGCAAAAGATGGTCATGTGTGTCAAGTAATATCATAAAAAGCTGCAGGTGTTACTGTAAACACAATATTATGTATACTACTTCATCGGCCAGTTTATTCGTCACATATATAAAAGTGTAAACATTATTTCCCCTGCGTATTCCACAGTATTAGTGCATTCCGTACAACGAGGATCTTGTGTATACAGAGCTGCTGCATGAAGTACAGTAGACGCATGAACGGCCACCCCCCTCCGGCAGATCGTGATCCCCTGTTCCTGCCCCGAGCCGACCCGCCATGGGTACGTCAGCTGCCCCCCTTGAACGAAGCGGCAGCCGAGCTTCCATCCGCACAGGAAGCCATTAACTGGATTAAATGTTCTCTCCCTG
This sequence comes from Geomonas sp. RF6, assembly GCF_021044625.1. Taxonomy (NCBI): domain Bacteria; kingdom Pseudomonadati; phylum Thermodesulfobacteriota; class Desulfuromonadia; order Geobacterales; family Geobacteraceae; genus Geomonas; species Geomonas sp. RF6. Next base: position 201,288 of record NZ_CP087999.1, read on the forward strand.
TGATCTTTGTCACAGTTCGCATTGATAAATCGCCGAGGCCACTCTTTGACCAGCATTGGCAGGAGAATTAGTTATTGCAACGGATCCTAAAAACAGGTACAAAACTACTCGGAAAACAAAAGGAACCTGTCCTTCTAAGCAAGATCAAATATTGGCTGCTCCACACGATTGAAAAGTCGCACCAATTATTCCTGCACCTCCCGCTACGATTGATCTCCCGCACTTTTCAAAGTAGACCACGCCACAATTAGAAAATACGCTTCGCAAATTGCCGCCGCTCCTTTCTTACAAGGGTCCGATGACTACACAAAGAAACATTGTGCGTCTAATCCTCACCATCGTCGCAGCCAGCTGGCTCCTTTGCGCGTCGATCGTTTTCGCCGCCGAAGAGACGCCCGCTGCACATAACTCGACGACGCTGGAAATGGTGCTGGACAACGCCATCTCCCGGAACCTCATTTCCGGCGGAGTGGTGGTGGTCGGAAACCGTGAGGGAATAATCGCGACGGCGGCGCGCGGCGGCATGAACTTCAACGGCAGCGCCCCCGCTTTGAGCGAGCACACCATCTTCGACCTCGCATCCCTCACGAAGGTCGTGGCGACAGCGCCGGCAGTGATGAAGCTTCTGGATGAAGGGCGCGTCGCCCTCTCGGACCCGCTTTCCCGCTGGTTCCCCGAACTGGGCGGCACCAGCGTCGGCAACATCACCATACTTAACCTGCTGACCCACACCTCCGGGCTCTCCGACATCCACCTGCACAGCGGGCAGGGAATACGCGACGCCCTGGCGAAGATCACGGTCCAGCGCCCGAACGGCACCGCTCACTTCCACTATGCCGACATAAACTTCATCCTCCTTGGCGAGATGGTGCGTCGCGTTTCGGGAGAGACGCTCGATGCCTTCTGCGCGAAGGAGATCTACGGACCGATGGCCGCGCGCGACACCCTTTTCCTGCCGCCGGCCGGCCTCGCAGGGAACATTGCACCGACCCTCGGCTTCACGCCGGGCGTGGTGCAGGACACGAACGCGCGCCGTCTGGGCGGCGTCGCCGGGCATGCCGGGCTTTTCAGCTCTGCCTACGACCTCTCCCTCTACGCGCGGATGATCCTCGGCGGCGGCGCCATCAACCAGCAGCGCATTCTTTCCGAGCAGGTGGTGGCCCAGATGACCACCCCTTACGCCTGCAGCAACGGCAGCGTCCTGCGCGGGCTCGGCTGGGACATCGATTCCCCGTTCTCGGCGCCGAGGGGGAACTACTTCTCCCGGATGTCCTTCGGGCATACCGGCTACAGCGGCTCGTCGATGTGGATCGACCCGCAGCAGGACCTATTTGTGATCTTTTTGACCAACCGGTTGGAATACCGCAACGTGCGGGCCTTCAACCAGTTGCGTCGCGACGTCTCGACCATGGCGGTCGCCAACGCGCGAAACTACCATGAGCAGGCGCCGGTCGACGCGGCGGCAGTCGCCGCCGACCTCCTGCAACCGGGGAGCAGGCCGATCCTGCGGCTTGCCTCCATGATGGTGAAGGGTCCCGCGCACAGCGCCAAAAAGTGCCGCCAGGTCGCCCACAGCAACTCCAAGAGAGACAAAAGGCTTGCAAAGGCCAGCATACACCGCGGATCCCGGGGCGGAAAATCCGCCGGTGTAAAGATGGCTTCCAGGAAGAAACATTCCCGTACCCGCACCCGCGCCTAGCGCGTTTCCCTGTGCGACGCCGAGAGCGCGTCGCGTCCCGGCCACGGCAGCTTCGGCTGCCCAACCTCCGCCCCCCCACACGGTACCGCGATCTCAATTTTGGCGATCACGGAAGACGTTCCAGCAGTTTTCAAGCAGCGCCTTAAGTCACAGTAACCGCAATACTGGCACTTACGACATCATTCCGGATCGTGACGCGGCAGATGCCGCCCATGGCGGTCCGGCACACCTGCAATGCTATGAAGACCAACTAAAAGAGAGAATGAATGACTAGAACTCGACTGATACAACTCTGTTTCGCTGTCGCCATCATCGGGCTGATAGCCTCGGGCTACCTCTACAAGGAGCAGCGCGCCGAGGAGCGCAGCCGCATCAGCTATACCGCCTTCGTCGACCTGGTGAATGTCGGTGCGATCCTTTCCGTAAAGGCAGAAGGTGATGCCATTACCGCTGAAGGTAAAGGCGGGGCTACCTACCGCGTGTACCGTCCGCTGGACGCAGACATCTCGAAGCTCCTCATCTCCAAGCACATCGACTACTCGGCGAAGCCGCCGGCACAGCAGAGGTGGTTCGAGATCGGCTTCCTCCTGCTGGTGATCGGGTGCGCCGCCTGGGCTCTGAAGAAGTTTTCCGTCTTCGGCCGCAGCAAGGCCACCCTCGTGGAGTCGGCAAAGACGAACACCGCCTTCTCCGACGTCGCCGGAGCGGAAGAGGCGAAGGCGGACCTGAGCGAGACGGTCGAGTTTTTGAAGGATCCGGAGAAATTTAACCGACTCGGCGGGAAGATGCCGACCGGCATACTCCTCGTCGGCCCCCCGGGCACCGGGAAGACCCTTCTGGCGCGCGCAGTTGCAGGCGAGGCAGGCGTTCCCTTCTTTTCCATGTCAGGCTCGGAATTCGTGGAAATGTTCGTCGGGGTTGGCGCTTCGAGGGTAAGGGACCTTTTCGCACAGGGGAGAAAATCCGCTCCGTGCATAGTGTTCATCGACGAGATCGATGCGGTCGGGCGCAAGCGTGACGCGGGAGGTGGTGGAGCCTCCGACGAGCGTGACCAGACCCTCAACCAGCTTCTGGTGGAGATGGACGGTTTTACCGTCAACTCCGGGATCGTGGTCATCGCCGCCACCAACCGCCCCGAAGTGCTCGACCCGGCGCTGCTGCGCTCCGGCCGTTTCGACCGCCAGGTTGTGGTAGGATCCCCCGACATCAAGGGGCGCGAAGAGATCCTGAAGGTCCATGTGAAGGACGTGCCCCTCAGCAGCGAGGTCGACCTGCGGGTGCTCGCCCGCGGCACCTCCGGTATGTCCGGAGCGGATCTGGCGAACGTCGTCAACGAAGCCGCCATCCTCGCCGCCCGCGCCAACAAGGACAGTGTGGAGATGTCGGACTTTGAGGCTGCCAAGGACAAGGTCATGATGGGTGCCGAGAAGAAGTCGATGGTACTCTCCGAGAAGAGCAAGCTGAGCACCGCCTACCACGAGGCCGGGCACGTGCTGGTGGCGAAGCTCGTCCCCGCGTGCGACCCGGTGCACAAGGTCTCCATCATCCCGAGGGGTCGCGCTCTCGGCGTCACGCTGCAGATTCCCGAAGAAGACAAGCACTGCTACACCCGGGACATGCTGATCGGGCACATCAAGGTGCTGATGGGCGGGCGTGCAGCAGAGGAGCTGATCTACAAGACGACCACCACCGGCGCAGGGAACGACCTTGCCCGCGCCACCGACCTGGCACGCAACATGGTGTGCGAGTACGGCATGTCCGAGGCCTTCGGCCCCGTCGCCTTCGGCAACCATGAGGGCACCGCCACGAAAGGGCACGAGGTGAACCACGGGAGGAACTTCAGCGAGACCACCGCTCTGGAGATCGACCGGGAGATCCGTTCCATCGTCACAGGCTGCTACAACGAGGTCATGCATCTGCTTAAGAAGAACAGGGCAGCGCTGGAGAACCTCACCATGGAACTCGTCGCCAAAGAGACTCTGGAAGGTGATGAGATCGATGAGGCGATAGAGGAGCATATCACCGTCGAGGCAGCGTAAAGAGGCTGCAGTTTCACCCTCATGAGTATGGAAAAGGCCCGGGAAGCTCCGGGCCTTTTTTTTTCGTCCGGAAACGGTGGGGAACCAGGGCGTGGTGTGTCCTCAGAGGCAAAGGCGGAGTATCCACGAAGCGCTGGAGAAGACCTCGCGTCCCCCCCTTTGCGAAGGGGGGACAGGGGGGATTTAGCCTTGTAAAACCACCAGTTGAAAGGACGATGTCGCAGACCGCCCAACCACGTGACGGATGCGGCGCAAGTCCTGGTGTGTCTTCTACGGGGCAAGCAACTTCGTGCCTTCCAGTTCAACCGGCAGAAACCGGAGTCCCCTATGTCGTTGATACTGCGCAGTAGTGGATCCTTTGGATGTGGCAACCAGAAGCAAATCCCCCCTGTCCCCCCTTCGCAAAGGGGGGAACGTAAGGCCCTCGCCCACTCCCTGGAGGGCACACTCCTTTTTGTTTCCACGAACGAATCTGTCTTTATTGCTCGTTGGCGCAAGAGACTGCGGAGGATCAAGCCGCAGCACCGTTTGACAACCATCGATTGCTTGCTACTGTTACAGACTCGAAAAATACTCTCATTCATCCGATCGCACTCTTGAATACCAGTTCCACGTAAGCATCAAGGCCACGAAAGCACTCATCGAGAAAGGAGCAAGGCAATGCCGACAGTGAAAGGAACGAAAACGGAAGAGAATCTGTTGAAATCGTTCGCGGGAGAGAGCCAGGCGAGAAACCGCTACACCTATTTCGCATCGACCGCTCGCAAGGAAGGATATGTCCAGATCGCGGACATCTTCGAGGAAACCGCAAACCAGGAGAAGGAACACGCCAAGCGCTTCTTTAACTTCCTCGAAGGTGGGGACACTCACATAACCGCGACCTTCCCGGCCGGCATGGTGGGAACTACCAGGGAAAACCTTCTTGCCGCGGCGGCTGGCGAGCTCGAGGAGCACACGATACTGTATCCCGCCTTTGCTGCAGTGGCGAGGGAAGAAGGGTTCCCCGCCATCGCAGCAGTATGGAATGCCGTCAGCGTCGCTGAAAAGCAGCACGAAAAGCGCTACCGCGACCTGTGGGGCAATATCGAGGCGTCCCGCGTCTTTTCCCGGGAAGAGGAAGTAACGTGGCGCTGCCGCAACTGCGGCTACCTCCACACCGGCAAAGCAGCAGTCGACCTCTGCCCGGCCTGTGCCCACCCCAAAGCTCATTTCGAAATTCTCGCCGAGAACTGGTAGACCCGGAGCAACACCCAGGCGCGGGAGGACGTCTTCCCACTCCTTCCTCCCGCGCCAAAAGCACGATCGGAGCCCCTCCTAATGTGGAGCTAACTGCCCTCGTTATCATTGACTTTGAAGTGCAACGTCTATACAGTCTATGTCCATGAAAAGAGCCATTGCGTACCTACAGGAAAAGACCACCGGCGTCATCACCGATCTCACAACCCTTGCAGTCATCTTCGGAATCGCCTTCTTTCAATTCCTTGGCAGGCTGCCCCTCACCGGTACCGATGAGGCGCGCTATCTCGAGATCCCCCGGGAGATGATCGAGCGCGGCGATTTCGTTACGCCGACGCTCAACTACGTGAAGTACTTCGAGAAGCCGCCGCTCCATTACTGGTTGAACGCCTTCTCCACGCTCCTCTTCGGAGAAACCCCCTTCGCGGCACGATTCTCCGGCGCGCTCTTCGGGGTCCTCGGCGTCCTTCTCACCTACCATATCGGGCGCAAGCTCTTCGGGCGCCGGGCGGGATTCCTTTCCGCCGTCATCCTCGGAACCTCGCTGGGCGTGGTGATCCAGAGCAGGGTCAACATCACCGACACCCCCCTCACCTTCTGCCTCTGCGCGGCACTCGGCTCATTTCTCCTGGCGAGCCGGCCCGACGAGAAGCACAAGGGGGTCTACTATCACCTCTTCTACGTCTTCGCTGCGCTGGCGGTACTGGCAAAGGGGCTCATCGGTCTCGTCCTGCCGGGGTTCATCATCTGCGCCTACATCATGCTGAACTGGCGCTGGAGCATCCTGAAGGAGATGCGCCTTCTCACCGGCATTCCCCTTTTCTTCGCCGTCTGCGCCCCGTGGTTCGTGCTCGTCTCCCTGAGGAATCCGGAGTTTCCGTACTTCTTCTTCATCCATGAGCACTTCGAGCGCTACCTCACCAAGGTGCACGGCAGGTATCAGCCCCCCTGGTTCTTCCTCCCGGTGCTCTTTGGCTGCATGCTCCCATGGGCCTTTTTCCTCCCGAACGCCCTCGTGCGCGCGTGGAAAAAGTGGCGCCAGGAGAAGGATGATGGCGTCCTTTTCCTCTCGTTGTGGGCGTTGCTGATACTCGGGTTCTTCTCACTTTCCGATTCCAAACTGATTCCCTACATCCTCCCGGTGTATCCGGCGTTCTCGATCCTGATTGGGTGCCTTATCGCGGACTTCATCGATAAGCCTGCCGAGGCTCTCCGCAAACCGGCAGTCGCCCTCGCCGCCGTTCATATCATCATCGGAGCGGGAGTGATCGCCTACCCGTACCTGGCAAAGACACCGAAGATAGCGGCGGCGGGCGGTATCCTCATCGGGACGATCTTCCTGGTACAGGGGATCGTCGCCCTCAGAAACAGCTACCGTGCGACGACTCCGGCACTCTTCGCCGGACTTGCCGCTGTCGGCTTTCTCTGCAGCATCTGTGCACCTCCGGTTGTGTACCAGGGAATCGCGGACCGGAAGGTGACCAAGGACCTGGCCCTCATGGTGAAGGAGCGCGCCGGCAGCGACGCACTGGTCGCCTCTTTCGGCTACGAGCAGGAACTCCCCCTGTACACCGGTCGCAGGGTCATCGTCGTGGGGTCGAAGGGAGAACTGGAGTTCGGCGCGAAGCAGGGGGACAACTCCTTCTGGTTCATCGAATCTGAGCAGTTCCGCTCCCTGTGGGCAGGGCCTCGCCCCGTGTATGCCCTGATCTCGCCGGAGGATCTGCAGAACATGGCGGCACTCACCCCGCCCCCGGTCATCCTCGGGATGAGGGCAAAGCGAGCACTCATCACCAATCGGGAACAGCCGGAGAAAGGCCCGGTCGTGAAGATGAGCACGGCGGGAGCGGCCAACGGGAGCATGGCTTCGGCGTCGAGATAGGCGGGCCGTCCCCTCCCTTTCAAGGGGAGGAACGTTCTGCCGGACGAAATAACTTGTTGATCTCCCAACTGCCGGTGTAACCAGAAAATGCCTCTATCGCAAATAACGAAAGGGGAGCCGCGACCGGCTCCCCTTTCCTTTTTCGTACTTCCTGTCTCAGCTCATCCCTAGAGCAACGTTCCCCTCAAAACCACCACCGCTACGCTGAAGTAGATGACGAGCCCCGTCACGTCCACCAGCGTCGCCACGAACGGCGCGGACGATGCCGCAGGGTCGAAACCGAGCCGCCGCAGCACGAAGGGGAGCATCGACCCCGCAAAGGTCCCCCACAGTACGATTCCGATGAGGGCCACACCGACGGTCACCGCCACCAGGAACGCGTGCGGGCCGTAGAGGTCGGAGAAGGCAGACCAGATCATGATGCGGGAGAAACCGAGGATCCCGAGGATGGAGCCGAGAAGGAGCCCGGAGATGACCTCGCGTCGCATGACCCGCCACCAGTCGCGCAGGTGGATCTCCTCCAGCGCCAGGGCGCGGATGACCAGCGTGGACGCCTGCGAACCGGAGTTGCCGCCGCTGGAGATGATCAGGGGGACGAAGAGGGCGAGCACCACTGCCCGCTGTATCTCCGCCTCGAAAAAGCCCATGGCGGTGGCGGTGAGCATCTCACTGATAAAGAGGATAACGAGCCACCCTGCGCGCTTTTTCACCATGCGCGACATGGCTATCTGCATGTACGGCTCGTCGAGGGCCTCCATACCACCGAGTTTCTGGATGTCTTCGGTTGCCGCGGCCTCGACGACATCGAGCACGTCGTCGATGGTGACGATACCGATGAGGACGCCGGTACTGTCGGTAACCGGAAGGGCTACCCGGTCCTCACGTTTAAATATAGGGATCGCCGTCTCCTGGTCGTCCGTCGCCTTCAGGGCCACGAAGCGGTTGTCCATCAGATCGGAGACGAGGCGTGTCGGGGACGCCAGGAGGAACTGGCGTATCCCGATGTCGTCGATGAGGACCCCCTTGTCGTCCACGACATAGACGTTGCTGAGCGTCTCAGAGTCATGCCCGTGCCGGCGGATGTGGTCCAGCACCTGCTCCACCGCCCAATCCTTCCGCACGCGAACATAATCGGGGGTCATGCGGCGGCCGATACTGTCTTCCGGGTAGCCGAGCAGGTTGACCGCCACCGCGCGCTCCTTCGGCGAGAGGAGCGCAAGCATCTGCTTTGTCACCGTGGCCGGAAGTTCCTCGAGGAGTGTGGTACGGTCGTCCGGTGACATGTCATTGAGGATGGCCGCTACGTCTTCCTTGGCCATAGCCTTGATGAGCTCTTCCTGCGATTCGATGTCCAGGTACTCGAATACCGCGGACGCCAGCCTGCGTGGCAGGACGCGAAAGACGATCACCTTGTCCTCAATGATCAGGTCTTCCAGCAGACGCGCCAAGTCGGGTGGTGGATAGTCACTCAACAGGTTGCGCAGAGAAGCGAAATCGCGCGCATGAATGAGATTTTCCAATTCTGAATGCACAAGAACTCCTGGAGCAGGTCTTCAGGGGTATAACCCACGAGATACTATCACACAGATCGCAAAAGCCCCACCAGTTTTATCCACTACAAAAGTTTTTGACGCCTCTCCTCCCCTCACAAAGGGTGCTCCTTCGAAATTCTCTCCTCTTTAAGAGATCTGTCTGCTGCACGCCGGCGTCTAAATCCATTCTGTTGGGGAGGATCTTGTCCCATTATTGGCTCAAAGCAATAGGAGCATACCTCATAAAGGCACCAATGACACCGCTCCCCCCCCTTTTGAAGTGCAGCGCAGAGGACCTTAAATAGATGATAAAATTGGTGATGGCAGTCGGCTCTATCTCCGGAGGGAAGGAGGCGGTATGAGGAAGGGTCTGAAGATAACGGGAATAGTTGCCGGAGTGGTCGTGGCGCTCCTCGTGCTCCTCGCGGCAGCGGCGAAAATTCTCATCACGCCGGAGCGGGTGAAGGCGACCGTCGTCCCGCTGGCGGAAAAGAAACTGCACCGCCAGCTCAAGCTGGGAGAGATCAAGGTAAGCCTCTTCTCCGGCATCCTCCTGCGCGACGTCGCCGTCATGGAGAAGGACGGCAAGGGCGTCTTTCTGCAGGCGCACGAGGCGAAGCTCGCCTACCAGTTCTGGCCCCTCCTTCACAAGCAGGTCATAGTGGACGAGATCGCCCTCGATACCTTGAAGCTCAACGTGGTCCGCATGCCTGACGGCACCTTCAACTACTCCGACATCACCGCCAAGAAGGAGGCGCCCGAACAGGCGAAGCCGCCGGCCAAAGAGGAGATCAACCTCGTAGTCTCAAAGGTGGAGGTGAAAGACAGCGAGGTCCGCTTTGAGGACCGCAAGGTCCCCTCCGGCCCCCCCGCAGTGTACACCGTCAGCGACCTCGACCTCTCAGCAAAGGACATCTCGCTGCAGGACCCCTTCCCGGTGGAGATAAAGGGAAAGGTCTTCGCGACTCCATTGGAGATCAAGGCGAAGATCGCCAACGCCTCCAACAAACCCTCTCTGGAGGGGACGGTGAAGATCCCACAGGGGGACCTGAGAAAGCTCGTAGCCGCTCTTCCGGCGACCTTGGCTCCAAAGGCGCGCCCCTTTGACCCTTCCGGTACTGTGAAAGTCGATCTCGACGTCGCGGGACCGGTATCGGCCCCTGTTCAGCAGCTCCTGAAAAAGGGGGAGATCGCCCTCAGCAACGTGCAGGTCACCGCGTCGGGACAGCGCCCGACCATTGCCGGGCACCTGAAGCTTGCCGGCGACACGGTCTCCTCGCAGGACCTGAACGTCACCCTCGGGCAAAACAAGCTGAACATCGCCTTGAACATCGCCCATCTCCTCGCCAAGCCGCTGGTGATCGGAAGCACCGTAAAGGCCGATACCTTCAGCCTCGATCCCTTCCTCAAGAAAGGACCAGCAGGAGGTCCCCCCGCCGGTGCCGCGGAAAAACCGGAGCCGGGCCCCATGAACCTCCCGGTGCAGGCGAGCGGCACCGTGCAGATCGGCAACACCTCCTACAAGGGGCTCCCGGTCAGCGGGCTCTTTCTGAAGTACCGCCTGGTCTCCAACGTCTTCCACATAGAGGAGCTGCGCGGGAAGACCGCCGGGGGCTCATTCAGCGACACCGGCCGTGTCGATCTCGGTAAAAAAGGGTACGGTTATGCCACGCGCCTCGCCTTGCGCGGCGTGCAGATCGAGCAGGTGGTGAAGGCCTTCGCACCGCAGCAGACCGGGAAGGTCTTCGGCGCCCTCTCCCTTGATGCCGACATCACCGGAGCGGGGACAAAGACGGGAACGCTGGAGAGAAATCTCGGAGGCGGGGGAAATTTCAGCATAACGGGCGGCCGGATGACCGGGACGCACCTCTTGCAGGAGCTATCCCGCTATCTGAACGCGCCTGAGCTGCGGGAGATCCACTTCACCACCTTTGGCGGCAACTTCCGCTTCCAGGATGGGAAGCTCCTGCTGGACAGCTCCATCGCCTCCAAGGATCTGCAGACGGCACCGAAGGGCACGGTCGGGCTGATAGACAAGAGCCTGAATCTCGCCCTCCCGACGAAGATCGCACCGAACCTTACCTCGAAGATCGCCAGAGGAGGGACAGGTAAATACGTCGCAGACGAAAAGGGTTGGGGTACCCTCCCCCTCAAGGTTACCGGAACGACCACCGCCCCGAAAGTCAGGCTCGACACCTCCGGAATCGGGGCCGAGCTGGCAGGAAAGGCAAAAGAGAAGGCAAAAGAAAAGCTGGAGCAGACCCTGAAGGACAAGCTTATGAAGCAAAAGCCCGGAGAAGAGCCGCGTCCCGAGCAGGAGATCCTGCAGAAGGGGCTGCGCGGCATCTTCGGAAAATGACGCCCCGGCGGTTTCGGGATCTTCCCGGATACTGGACTCAAGCATCAGACATCAGAAGGAAGGAACGAGCCATGAGCATAACGAAACAACTATTTTTCTCCACCGTACTCACCGTTTCTGTCGTCTTTGGCTGCGCCACGACCTCGCCGAGCAAAGTCGGCGGGTTCAACCTGGTGTCGGTAGACGAAGAGAAGCAACTGGGGGACAAATTCGCGGTGGAAATCGAGAAGCAGCACCAGGTGGTGAACGATCCGGAAGTGCAGGCGTACATCGACCGGGTCGGTAAGAAACTTCTGACCGGCGTGGACAAGGTGCAGTTTCCCTACACCTTCAAGGTCGTAAAGGACGAGAGCGTCAACGCCTTCGCCATTCCCGGCGGGCACACCTATGTGAACACCGGGCTCATCAAGGCGGCCGATAACGAGAACGAGCTGGCGGCAGTCATGGCGCACGAGATAAATCACGTGGTGGCGCGGCATTCTACGCAGCAGATGACGAAGCAATACGGCTACGAGCTCGTCGCGGGTCTCCTGCTCGGGCAGAACCAGAACCAGCTCGCGAAGCTCGCGGCGGACCTCTTCGGTAAGGCGGGGCTTTTGTACTATAGCCGCGACATGGAAAACCAGGCGGACTACCTGGGAGTGCAGACGATGTACAAGGCGGGGTACGATCCGAAGGGGATGTCGACCTTTTTCCAGAAGCTCCAGGCGCAGCATAGCGCCAATCCCGGAAAGATCGCCCAGTTCCTCTCCTCCCACCCCCAGACGGGGGAGCGGATCCAGAACGTCAACGAGGAGATAGCGAAGCTCCCGCCGAAGCAGTTCCCAGCCGTGTCGGAGGCTGAATTCCAGAAGGTGAAGGCGAAGGTAAAGGGGATGTAGGGTAAGTGAGGCCCGCCGGCCACAGAGGCGGGCCTTTTTTTGACGGTCCGGGCAGCACGTCCCTCCCCTTTCAAGGGGGAGGACAGGAGGGGGATGGGGTTCGACGCACTCACGAACTTCTACCCCATCCCCACCCTGTCCCTCCCCTTGAAAGGGAGGGGACGCGTAAGCTCCCGCTAGGCATTAGCCAACGGCGGCGACTGCGTCGTCTGCTTCCTCCAGAAGACCGTGCCTGCCGATGACGCTTCTTAGCGTCTGCCAGAGCACCGGCTTCACCACAAAGGCGTCGCACCCTTCCTGCTCCAGCGACCTCAGCATATCCTCCGGGCGGCTGCTCGCGGTCACCATGACGATGACGGCCCGCTTCACATCGTGGCGCTGCTCCGCCGCCCTGATGGCGTGCAGCGCCTCCAGCCCGTCCATCTCAGGCATGTTGATGTCCAGGCAGATGAGGTCGAAGGGGTCCTCCGCGGCAAGCGCCTCCTCCACGGCCCACACCCCCTCGGCGCCGTTTTCCACCAGCACCGTCTCACCATAGACGCTCAACATGGTGTCGAGCACCATCCGGTTTACCGCTATATCGTCGACAATCAGTATTCTCATGCCATACCTCAAAAAAAGCCAGATCAGGTCAATGCCGCAAAAGTTGCGCCTGGCGCACGAACTCCCGTTCCAGGGAGCTTGCGGCGAAGGCGAGGTCGGTCATGCCAAGGAAGCGCACCCCCCCCTCGACGGTATTTTCGATCATGGAGAACGGTCCGGGGCGCTCCTCGCGGAACTCCTCCGTCATCGTGCCGAGGCTGACGGTCACGCCGCCGTACATCATCTTGCGGACGTTCACCTTCGCGTTTGCCCGTGTATAGACGCGGGAGCGTATCTCCTGGATGAGAGAGGTGATGGCCACACGCTGCTGGTGCAGTTTGTTCGTCTCCCCTTTCGACCCGTGCGCGAGCTTCTCCCGGGCGGTGAGCTCCTTCAGCTCGTCGAAGCGCTGGGTGAGTTCCTCCAGGTCGCGGTAGCTCACGCCGACGACGACACGGGTATGGAGAGAGGAGACGCTTCCAAGCGCTCCCGCTTCGACGCCGGCAAGGGCAACGCATTCCCCTCCGACAACTCCTCCCCGGTTAACGTGCACCGATCCGAGGCACTTGATGCCGCACAGGCGCATCTCCGACTCCACGACCAGGTCGCCCGCCACCTCGAGCTTCGTCTCGTAGATGAAGTTCGCCTTCAACGTCCCGCCGCAGCTGATAACCCCTTTCCCCTGACCATTCATGCCGCAGAAGGTGATGTCGCCGTCGGAGGTCAGTGTGCAGGCGCCGACATTGCCGCCGACCTTGATCCCCTTGCTGGCTCGCACCTGGAAGCCGTCCAGGATATCGCCGGTCACTTCCAGAAAGCCGTTGAAGTCCACGTTGCCGACCTTGAACCCCACATCCCCCTTTACCTGGTAGATGTCCTCCACCGAGATGTCCTCACCCTGGCAGAAGACGCGTCCCGCGGCGGTGGCGAAGATCTGGGTACCGTCGGGGGTGAGAGCCACGTTCTTCCCCGGCTTTACCTGCAACGAGCTCCCCGCCCTTGCCGGGATCTCTGCGCCGTGGATGGAGAGGCCGGGGGTGCCGGGAGTGGAAGGAAGCAGAGTCGCCACCAGATCCCCCTCCTTCACATTGAAAAACTCCTGCACCCGGTGCAGGTCGACCGAGACGGCATCGTCATCATCGCTCTCCGCAGGGGGGGGCGGGGTCCAGTTGAGCTCCAGCCGGGCATCCTCCCCCGGGACCATAGGTGTCCCCTCCGCCAGAAGGAGCCCTGCCAGCGCCTTCCCTTGCGCTGCGTGGTTGAGGAGTTCCTCGACCGAGTCCGGAAAGACTCCGGCCTTTACGCGCGCCTGCTCCAGGTACTGCCGCAGTTCCGCCTCAGCAAGGGGGGGACCGTTTCCGGTGGGGGTGTAGGTGACGATGCAGGATGTTGCATCAGGGGCGAGAAGAAGCTCGAAGGCGTAACCGAGGCGCTTCAACTCCAGGCGTTTAGCCTGTTGAACAGTGGGAGGTACGATGTCAGCCATAAAAGTCGCCTCGGCCTTCTGCCAGGAGATGGTGTTTCATGATGATTATCGGCAGTCGGCACAAATGACTTGAGAGGAGAAAGGGCGGTGTGAGGCGGGGAAATTGCGGAAGAGAGTGTTATGAAAGGGCGTGGGACTGGTCGGACTGGTCGGACTGGTCGGACTGGTCGGACTGGTGTGACACGGTGGACTGGCCACACCAGCGCCCTTAGATCTTGCTGATCACCTCTTTTTCGTAATACGCCTCGAGCTCGAGGCGCTGGGTGCGCTCTTCTTCGGCTAGCGAGAGCCACAGCTTCTTGGCAGCGGCATTCGGGGCGCGGCGGGCGCCCTCTTCGCACAAAAGGTAGTCCGCCCGCTCCTTGCTGATGGCAAACATCATCACCTCCACCAGGCGCGCCTCCGGCCCTACCGGCACGGCCTCGATCGTCCCTGCGAAATTCCGGTCAGGCAAGGTGCTTCTTCTGCTCTCGAACGCTCCACGCGCCTTGCTCTGGCTCAGCCTCTCCCGGTAGGCATCGCACCGCTGCGCCAGCTTCTCCAAAAGCCCCCTCGCCTCCCGGTCCGACACTGTCTCGGCGGCGAGACGGTACAGTGTCGCCCCCTTCTCTTCCCTCTGCATCATCAGATCGAATATCTCTTCCACCGTCGACAGCTCCATGATTACAACCCTTCCCTTTGCGGCGTGCCGGTCGCCGGGATGAGCCCCCGGCGCACCAACTCGTCGCGCACCACCGCTACGCGGTGCCTCCCGAGGTAGCAGTGAATGTACATCTTGCGCGCCCCCTGGCTGCGCACGAACTCCGCCAACTCGGCGATCCTTTTCTTGTTCTCCTGGCTCTCCAGTCCGAGATAGCTCAAGGGGAAGCTCCGGACCTCGATGCCCAGCCGCTTAGCTCCCTGCGAGAGCTGGTTGTTCAGCGCCTTTTCCTGTGGCAGGTCGTCATTCAAAAGGCTGATATCGAGATCGACGCCCCGCTCCCTCTTCAGCCGCTCGAGCTCGTGCATCTGCGGATAGTGCCCGATGGTAACGCCGCTCCCGTAGCAGACCACGTTCCCCTGGGCCAGATGCAGCGGGTAGAGGTACGGCTCGAAAAAGTCGAAGTTGCCGAGCGCCATGACTAGCAGGAGCGCCATGAAAAGGCCCGCGAGAACCGCCCTCGGAGCAAAATAGGCGAAATCTTTACAACGTTTCCAGCTGCTCATGCTTTATCTCCCTCCGTACCGGCTTGTCCCAATCCCTCCTGAAAAGGGTGAAGGTGGCGAAGAGCCGCTCCACCACCAGGAGCTGCCGGTATCCCAGCCCCTCCAGAAATGCGCAGGCGGATATCTTCAGGAGGTCCGCCACCCCCTTGTACCGGCGGTAGATCAGGTTGTCCAGCAACACCGCCGCGAGGTTCAGCGACATCCCCCACACCACCGCAAGCGTCAGGAAAATAAGGGCAAAGTCGCGGCTCAGCATACCCATGAAGTAGAAGATGACGAAGCTCACATAGCCTAAGAACTCGATGAGCGGCCCCAGTGCCTCGGCGAGGATGAAGTATGGGAAGGCCAAGAGCCCCACCGCCCCGTAGCGCGGGTTCAAAGTCATCCGCCTGCTGTGCCAGAGGCTGTCGATCAGGCCGCGGTGCCAGCGGTTGCGCTGCTGCAAGAGGGAGCGCCAGTCGCTCGGCACCTGGGTCCAGCACACCGGGTCGGGGACGAAGACGACCTTGCACGGTATTTTCCTCTCCAGGCAGTGGCGGTGCATGCGGATCACGATGTCCATATCTTCGCCGACCGTCCTGCGATACCCGCCGATGGCAAGGACGATGTCCTTTCGGAAGATCCCGAAGGCGCCGGAGATGATCAGCATGCTGTTGGTGCAGTTCCAGGAGGTCCTCCCGACGAGGAACCCCCTGAGATACTCCACCGACTGCAGCCGCTCGATGAAGCGCGACGGCGCGCGCACCTCGGTCACCTTTCCGTTCACCACGGTGCAGCCGTTCAGCACCCGCACGATCCCTCCGGAGGCGACGACCTCGCGGTCCTCCACAAAGAGCTTCGCGGCGCGCATCAACGCGTCCTCCTCGAGAAGGGAATCGGCATCGACGGAGCAGACGAGCGGATACTGCGAGGCGTTGATCCCGGCGTTCAGGGCGTCGGCCTTACCGCCGTTTTCCTTGTCCACCACCACAAGATGCGGGTGGTCGAGGGAGACGTACACGCCGCGGATCCGGTTGTGCTGCAGGACGATCTTGATCGGCTTCTCGATCTGCACGAGCCGGAACTCACGGCGCAGCACCTCCATGGTGTTGTCGGTGGAACCGTCGTTCACCACCACGAGCTCGAACTCGGGGTAGCGCAGGGAGAGGCTGAAGCGGAGGCTGGTGGCGATCGTCGCCTCCTCGTTGTAGGCGGGGACGAGGATGGAGATGGGGCGGTAGTAGACGCCGGTGACGAGGTTTCGGATGTGCTGGCGCGAGGCGATGGCGAGCTGCCCCCGGATGTCGAGGAGCGCAATGAGGCTGGAGATGCTGTAGTAGCAGTTGACCAGCAGAAAGTACACAAAAACGAGGAGTTGGCAAAACGCGAGAAACTCTAGCATGAAACTTCCGTATCCCTCAGCACGTAGCGGGAAACCTCCCGCACAAAACGATCCCGGCTTCCGGTCTGCCGGGAGAGCGCGGCACGCCCCTCCTCCCCCTTGTGGGCAAGGGAGAGCGCCGCGTTGACCCTCACGTGGTAGCTCTGGTCCGAAAGCGCCTCTTCAAGCGCCGGCACCACGTCATTGGAACATCTCTGCACCGACTTCGCCGCCACGGCGCGCACGCGCCAGTCGGAGTCGCGCATGCCGGCGAGGATGAAGCTGTCCACCTTTCCGCCGCCGAGCTTCTGCATGGAGCGCAGGCAGGCGATGCGCATCTCCGGACTTTCCTCTAGATGCTGTGCGCTCCAGGTGATGAGCGCTTCCGCCTCGCCAAAGCCGGCGGCGCCGCACGCCTCTATGAAGTCGCGTTTCACGAGAAGTGGGATGCTCTCCCCCTCCAGGAGCTCTGAAAGGAGGGAGAGGAGCCGCCTGCTCTCGCCGCGCCCGCGGAAGGCGGCGATGATGTTGCCGAAGAGGTGCTCGTTGAATTTGGCAGACATGAAGTTCGGCGCGGACATGCGGGCGAAGAGGTGCGGCAGGTCCTCCTCCCGGCAGATGAGGCTGAGGGCCCAGGCGGCCTTCGCCACGACCTGAGGCTGGTCCTCGTCCTCATCCAGCACCCTGCGAAATACCGGGGCGAGCTCCAACAGCTTCAGGAAGCCGAGCTTTTCAACGAGCTGGTACTTGGTGATCCAGAAATGGGAGCGGGCGAGCTCGTGGCCGTAAAAGTCGGCGATGCCGCACTCCCGCGCGGTGTCGGCGATGAGACGGAGCTCGGCGGCGGAAGCGGACGACATGAGGTAGATGCAGACATCTGAGAGCGCGTCGTATTCCTCCCGGGTCGCCGGCTTTGACTGCATGACACGCCGCTCCACCAAGGAGCGATACATCCTGGCGAGATACCGGCTCTTTAAGAGCGCTTCCCGCCTCTCCCGGCGCTCCACGGCGAGCTTGTGCAGAACAAGAACCACGAGCTGCACGACGCAGATGGCGCAAAAGACCCTGATCCCCCAGAGGACACCCTCGCGGACGAGGTGGGAATAGAGATATGCGGAAGAGAGAAAGGAAATCATGACCACCAGTACCTCAGGTAAAGGACGCCCCCCGCCCTGTCGTACAGGTTGCGCCGCGATTCGAAGCTCCCCTCCCCGCCGATGCTGTAGCGCGGTGAAAAGCGGTACTCCCCCCCGGCCCGCACCAGCCACGTGTCGTAGCGCTGAACATCCTCGCTGGAGACCCTCCGCTCGCTGGAGTTGCCGACGCCGGCGGAGAGGAAGGCGCCGAAGCGGTGGTCGGGGTCCCACCTGACGGTGGTGAGCCAGAGGGAGGTTTCCTCCTTCGGGGTGAAATAGACCTTCTCCGTGATGCTGACCGGGGAGCTCGGAACGTACCAGGTCGCCGCGGCACTGAGGACATCCGCCGCGTTGCCGTGGAATCCGAGATGGTTGTATCCGGCAGAGACCTCGACGGAAGGGAAGGCCCAGCTCACTTCCCCTCCGGCTGAGTAGCGCGGCAGGAAGGAGGAGCCGGGGGCGGCGGTCAGGTAGACGGCACCGGAGAGCTTTTTCGCGAAGCGGGGGAAATAGATGTCGAGGGCGAGTTGGGGATCGGTACGGCCAAAGCGGGTGATCCCGGAGACGGAAGCGACGGCAACCGAGTCGGGGAAGCGGTGCGAAACGCTCAGCGCGACGCCGCTCTCGTTGTCGGAGCCGTTGGAGTAGTGATAGACATCCCCCGCGAGCCTCAGCCAGTCCCCCTTCGCGCGGTAGAAGAGATCCTCCCGCTCGTTTCTAAGCCGCTCCTCGGCGCTCCCGCTGACGCTTGAGAGCACGCGATCGGCGTCGGCGCGGCGACCGTTGTTGATGAGCGCCTCGGCGTAGAGTGCGGCGACCTCCGGGTCGGCGGGGTACTCCTCGTTCAGCGCTGCAGTTTGCGACAGCGCTTCCGGGTAGCGCCCCTGCGCCAGCATCACCCTGCCGGAGAGGAGGCGCGCCTCGCGGGCATACGGCCCGGGAGCGGACATGGACTTGAGGAGCGGTTCCGCGAGATCGTACCCACCCGCGGCCACCAGCGACTTCACGTGCTGGAACTTGATAGCCTCCTCCAGCGCCTTTCGCTCCTCCGGGAGCTCCGGCGTTCCCCCGAGCGCCTTCGCCTTCTCGAACTCCTCGCGAGCTTCGAAGTAGCGACCCTGGCGAGAGAAGATGCGGCCGCGCAGGGCAAAGGGGCGGGGATCCTTCCCATCCTTTGCCAGCGCATCGATCACCTGCAGCGCCCCCTCCTTGTCACCGGAGTTTGCCAGCGCACCCGCGTAGAGAAGAGGAAGCTCGGTGTCCTTCGGGTAGTCGCGCATGAGGGTCTGGTATACCTGCGCGGCCTCGCGGTGGCGCCCCTGCCTGTTTCGCACAGCAGCAAGACGCATCCCCGGCTCGTAGCGGTCGCGCCCGCTCTCGTAGAGGGGAGCGAGGTGCGCGCCGGCCCGCATCAACTCCCCGTGCGCCACCAGTTGGTCCGCCTCGGCAAGCCGCTGCGCCCTTTCGACCCTGGCGATCTCCGCGTCGATTTCGCGATCCCCCTTCAGCTGCCGGGCGCGCTGCAGGGCCTGCAGGGAATCGGCGTAACGCTTCTGCCAGAAGAGGAGCCTGCCGCGTATGGTGAGGAGCTCCGCGTTCTCCCCGTATCTCGCCATCAGCCGCGAGAGGACCAACTCCGCGCGCTGGAATTCACCGTCCGCAGCGGCCTTTTGCACGCGCCTGATGCCGTCGCTGTATTCGTCCTGCGCGGGTGCGGCTGCGGTTGCGTCGTGCCCCGGCAAAAGCAGGGGGGCCAGAAAGGCGAGAGTCAATGCGAGCTTTTTCATAGAGGAAGCTCCTCATAGCTGTGCACTACCCATCCTTTGAAAGAGTTGAAAGGGATAGCGGTCCGCAGGAAGGTGGGGAGTGTCTCGACCCGCGACCGGAAGGAGATCCTCTCCCCCGGTACGCTGTAGCGCCTCCCTTCGCACCACCACGATGAGCCGATCTTTTGCGCAGCGGGGGCACCGGCCGTGCATCTGTCGAGAACGACATGCTCCTCGTCCGGGATCGCCCCCAGTTCCACCCCGAGCCAGACAGGCTTGCCGAGATGTTCTCCCAGCGACAGCGTGCTCGCCGAAATCTGCAGGAGAGGCTCCCTGCCGGTGCGATAGCTCATCACCACTATCTCATCGGCATTTTGCGCGATCTGCTGAATAAGCGACCTGTCGCCAGCGTAGAGTGTATCGAACCAGAAAGGGACTACCACAGAGAGAGTCAGTCTGGACCGCTCCTTTATCTCGGCCACCAGGTTCGCGTACGCCGTGGCATAAAAATCCCTGCGGGCGTTGAAGTCACTGTTGAGATACGGCTCTATGTCAGTCTGGAAGCCGGCGAAATGAGCAGACGGGTGACTCTCATTGTACCTTTCCACCCGCTCGATCCGTGACAAGAGCACCTGAGGAGCCGTCAGATAGTCGGGACTGCCATCGAGGGCGAAGACATCGACTCCCGCGCGAGCGGCCTTTTCCAGGAAGGGAGCGAAGACCTCCAGGTCATCCCCCACCTGCAGGTAAACCTTGCCGATCCCGCGGGTCGCCAGTCGCTGAAGCACCTCTTCCTCATGCCCCACCACCTTTCCCCTCTGCCAGATCCAGATCGCCTGCGCCGGCGCAGGCGGTGCTCCCTCTTCATGAGTGAAGCGCACCCCCTGCACACCTGCAGACCCGCTGGTGGAATCAAGAAGGAGCACCAGTTGCCGCGCGCGGCTGAGATCGGCCTTTTGCACGAGGCTCTTCAGGGGGAAAGACTGCGACGCCCCCTGCGTGAGGAGTGCGACCGGCACGTTGTCTTCCTTCGCGGTGAGGGGAAGATCCGCAAACGCGAGTCTCCAGCTCCCCCTGAAGCGCCCTGAGATGGTCACGGTGCTGTAGGCGAGGAGATTGATGCTCCCGGTGGAGGTCAGGGGCAAAATGTAGCCGCAGGGACCGTCACCTCTCCGGTACATCGTCCCCTTTTTCAGGAGGTACCTGCCGAAGGGTATGGCAGCCGGGGAAACGGTGTGCACGGGAAAGGCCGGTTTATCGGCGTTTATGGCAGAAGCGGAGAGATATTCGGCGTAGGAGAATTTGCCGGAGACGGTAGCGATATCGACGCGCGCGGAGCGGTCAACCTGTGCGGGATCGAGAGACGCGGTGAGGCCGGCCATCGAAAGAGACGGGAGGAGCAAGAGTAATTGCAGTGCAAGAGTCGGAATAAAATTCGGCACGGGAACCTTCCTGACAGCACAAAACAAGAACAGTGAAACATGAGGATTCTCTTTCAGTACCAAGTGCCGGTATGGGTACTGAAAGTGATAGTAACAATACCACAGATATTTCCAGGAAAGTGTGAAAATTTGTGGATCCAGCGCCTTCTTCATACTATAAGCTACAAGATTAACCAATTCTATTATCTCTGTGAAATATTTTACTTCATGGGATCCACGCAGCAGAGGATTTGTTCCTTTCATCGTCGCCGGAGTGTACAGCGAGAAAAGGTTTTGACATTGGAGTTGATGTCTACTAATCTGCAGGCATCCCCCTTCTTGCCGGGACCGGTTTCACCCGAAAGAGAACAAGTAGCTACAGGAGCTCGTTTTATGCCTATCGTAATGGGATTTCTTGTCCTGATACTGTGCAGCACCTGCGCGATAAAGATGTTTTCTCCCCCTCAGACCGCGCAGCAGCAGGCCGAGTCCAAAAAGCGGCAGGAAAGCGATGACGCGAAGCGGATGGCGAAGGAGTTCGTGAGGGAAAAGGCGAAGCTTCCCGCGACGGCGGAGTTCGCGCCGCTAAAGGATTTCCAGGTAAAGACGCTGGGGAGCGGGGTGTACGAGATCTCAGCCTTCGTCGAGACCCCTGCGGAGAACGGGAGCAAAAAGCGCAGCAACTTTGTCTGTGAGCTCAAGAAGAACGGCTACAAGTGGGAGCTCGTCCAACTCGACATGCCGCGCTGAGTGGCGGGCCTCAGACCCGAAAATCGCCATAAGAACCTTATAACTCAAGACCTGACCCCGGGGTCAGGTCTTGAATTATAAGGTTTGTTAGTCACCGCACTGCTGGCGAATCCTTCCTCTCACCCTTCCCTCTACGCTGTCACTTTCGGATAGCGCATTAACAACTACACACACTCTCATTTTTCCCTCCTTCTGTACTAAAGAGTTTTCCTCACCCGCCGATTAGATTCCCCACCGATTGGATAACGCAGAGCGCTCGCTCGCAACAGCTGCGCTGTGGAGGAAGATACACCATGCAAAAGGTAATAATCGTCGATGACAGTGTGGTAGTCATTCGCCAGCTGGAAAAGATCATCTCCGGAAGCGGCCACTTCGAGGTCGTTGGCCGCGGCAACAATGGGCTGGAGGCCATAAAACTCCACCAGGAGCTGCGCCCCGACATCATCTGCATGGACATGAACATGCCCGGCATGGACGGGATCACTGCACTTCGCGCCCTCGTCGCTCGCGACGCCGCCGTCAAGGTCGTCATGATCACTTCCCTCGGCGGGGTTGGCGACAAGTTCTCCGAAGCGATGAAGATCGGGGCCAAGGCAGTCCTTTCCAAGCCTTTCGAAAGCGCAACCGTCATCACCACGCTGCAGAGCCTGTAATCCCCCTTTCTTCCAGGCATATTTTTGAGAGGTCTAGATAATGGCTGTTAAATTCTTTGGGCAATTCCTGGTGGAAAAAAATATTGTCTCCCGTGAGGCGATCCTGGAGGCCATAAAGCTTCAGGACTCGGTAAATCTACGCTTCGGCGACACGGCCCTCTCCATCAACCTAATCTGTCAGGCAGATATGGAGCGGGTTCACGCGGCGCAGCGCACCGAAGATCTTAAATTTGGGGACATGGCAGTCAAACTGGGGATCCTTACCAATGAGCAGGTAAACCAGGTTCTCACTGTGCAAAAGAATTCTCACCTTTACCTCGGCGAGGCACTGGTGCAGATCGGCGCGGTCCAGGAACAGGACCTGCCCCGCCTTCTCGACGACTACAAGGCGGACCAGGAGCCGTACCTCACTCCGCGGATAGAGATCCCTACGGGGGTGCGCCATCCCGACCTGTGGGAGATGTATGCGGACCTGACGGCAAAGATGTTCACGAGGATTGTCGGCACCGCATGCCGTCTCGGAGCCTGTCGCGTGGAGGAGCACATGCCGGAGGAGTTTGTGGTCGCGACGATGGAGATCCGGGGGGACGCGGAGGCTACCTGCATCTTTGCCGGTTCCGCCGAAATCCGCCAAAGGATCGCCTGCGCCATTCTCGGAGAGGAATCGGTCGATGAGGAACCGGAGGATGTGCTGAACGATTCGGTGAAGGAATTCCTGAACATCGTCTGTGGAAACGTGGCGGCAAAGGCCGCGCAGAAGGGGAAGACCATCGAGATCCTCCCCCCGCACCTCGTTCATCCCGCCTCTGCAGGGATCTCTGTCCCGAGCGGCAGCCGCGGGCTCTTCTTCACGCTGCATCTGTCGACTGCGGAGAGAGCATCCATTGGTGTGATCGAGCAGTCGTAGCTGATACGACGATCGGTCGAAATCGAACCTTCAAAAGCCCCACCCGTCAAGGGAGGGGCTTTTTTTGTTCCAGGCTGAGCCGCCTGTAGCACGTCCCCTTTCCACCCCATCCCCACCCTGTCCCTCCCCTTGAAAGGGAGGGGACGCGTGGGCTCCTGCTCTGCCAGATCCGCCAGCGACGGGTCGCAGCGATCGTAGGCCGGGATAAGCCGCAGGCGTTCCCGGCGTCGGCGGCAGCCGATAGCCACTACCAGCAGTTGCCGGAAACGCTCCGCTTATTCCGGCCTACATTCTACATGCACCCTCCCCCCACAGTAAGTCTTGCAAACGCTTCATAAACTCAGTACAATCCGGCGCGTACTGTATACACCTGCCACGTCACGCCCGGCCATACGCAAATCCGACCCTGAAGCGGAGCAAGCATGGATAGCACGGTAGCGGCAAGCCCACTCATGGCCACCATTCTCGATTCCATCCCGATCCCCATATTCTTCAAGGACGAACACGGACGCTACCTGAGCTGCAATACCTCCTACGAGTCGTTCTTCGGGATCTCCCGACAGGAGATGGCCGGAAAGACGGTCCACGAGCTCTTCGCCCCCTCCTATGCTGACAAGTTCCGGGAGATGGACCTCCAGCTTTACAACACCCCCGGCGTCCAGATGTATGAAGGGCGCGTCCTCAACGCCGACGCCGAAAACCGCGAGGTCATCTTCCACAAAGCCACCTTTTGCCGCCCCGATGGAGAGATCGCGGGGATCGTCGGAGTCGTCCTCGACAGCACACAGCTGAAGGAAACGGAAAAGAAACTGCTCGGGGTGAAGACCTCCTTCAACCGCATTTTCGACGCCATACCGGACCTCGTCTCCGTGGTGGACCGTGACCTGCGCATCATCTACAGCAACTGGAACGGAGGGTTCGACTACGTCCCGGAGGAGGTCCGCGCCAGCGACTGCCACTGCTATGAGGCCTACTACCCGGAGCAGGGAAAGCCGTGCGACGAGTGCCACCTGGAAAAAGTCTTCAGCACCGGGCGACCGGTGGTGACGGAAAAGTACAACCCGCGCGTCGGGTACCTGGAGATCTACGCCTTTCCTGTCCTCGATGATGACGGCACCGTCATCATGGCC
This sequence comes from Geomonas sp. RF6, assembly GCF_021044625.1. NCBI lineage: Bacteria > Pseudomonadati > Thermodesulfobacteriota > Desulfuromonadia > Geobacterales > Geobacteraceae > Geomonas > Geomonas sp. RF6. The sequence continues at coordinate 225,313 of NZ_CP087999.1, forward strand.
ACCGAGTACCTGCGCAACATCAACAGCCGGAAGAAGGCCGCTGATGCGCTGCGGCAGGCGAACCACATCCTGGAGGCGATAATCAACGCCTCCCCCCTCGCCATCATCGCCCTCGACAGCGACATCAACCTCACGCTCTGGAACGATGCCGCGGAGGAGATGTTCGGCTGGAAAAGGGAAGAGGTCCTTTACAAGCCGTACCCCATCGTTCCGGAGGACCGGGACGGCGAGGTGCTGAAAAACGTGCGCCAGCTGAACAAGGGGAAGGTGTGCCGCGCTCACGAGACGCAGCGCAAGAAAAAGGACGGCACCCTCATCGACGTGAGCCTCTCCACCGCCGTCATGCCCGGGCCGGACGGGGGGACGATCGGGTACATGGCGATCCTCTCCGACATCACCGAGAACAAGCGGGCACAGCGCGAGCTGCGGGAGTCGGAGGCCAATTACCGCGCCATCTTCGACGCGGCAAACGATGCCATCTTTGTCCTCGACGTGGAGACCGGCAACATCCTCGATGTGAACCGCAAGCTGTGCGAGATGTACGGCTACAGCCGGGAGGAGACCCTCCTTCTCACCATCGAAGACTTGAGCGCCGGCGAGGGGCCGTACAACCAGGAAAACGCACTCAAGCAGATCAGGAAGGCCCGGGACAACGTTTCCCATCTCTTTGAGTGGATCGCGAAGGACAGGTCCGGACGGCGCTTCTGGGTCGAGGTCAACATGAGGGGGGCGGTGCTGAGGGGAAAGCAGCGGGCCCTCGCCGTCGTGCGCGACATAACGGAGCGCAAGGAAGCGATGGAGGCGCTCAGGGAGAGCGAGGAGAGGTTCAGGCAGATCTTCGAGGAAGACGAGGATGCCGCCCTCATTCTCGCCCCCGCCACCTTTGCCATAGTCGACGCAAACGCCGCTGCAGTGCGTATGTTCGGGCATACCAAGAAGGAGATACGGAAAAGCCCCCTCTCCTTTTTCATGTCGGAAGAGGAGTTTCACAAGGTCTCGGAGACCTTTCTCCCTGCGGAGAGCGTGACAGAAACGAGGAGCCGGACGTACCGCATCGACCGGGTAGCCATCGTCAGCCGCAACGGAAAGGAGCTGGTGACATCGGTGCGCGGCAAGATCATGAGGTCGCAGGGGAACAACTACATCTACTGCACCTTCAGAGACATCACCGAAAAGCTGCGGCTCAAGGAAGAACGCAAGCGGATCGAGGAGAAGCTGCTGCAGACGAACAAGATGACCGCCCTCGGCACCCTCGCCTCCGGCATCGCCCACGAGATAAACAACCCCAACAACTACATTCTCTCCACCTCCCAATTTCTCCACGAGGCGTGGAAGGACATCGAGCAGATCTTGATGGAGTACGGGCGGGAAAATGGCGAATTCACCATCGGGGGATTGCCGGACAAGGAAGCAGGAGAGGTGATCCCGAAGCTCCTGGTGAGCCTCGAGGAGGGGTCGGTCCGCATCAAGAACATCGTCGAGGGGCTGAAGAATTTTGCCCGGCAGGAAAAGCAGCCGTACCGCACGGTGATCGACGTCAACATGGCGGTGCGGGCATCGGTGAATCTCCTCGGCAACCAGATCCGCAAGTACACGGACAACTTCTTCTGCACCCTCGATGAAAATGTCCCGAAGGTGGAGGGGAGCTTCCAGCAGATCGAGCAGGTCATTCTCAATCTCACCATCAATGCGCTGCAGTCGTTGCCGAACAAGAACTCGGGCGTGTACCTCAGCACCTTTTACGACAGGAAGGCGCACCAGGTCTGGATACGGGTTCGGGATCAGGGAACGGGGATACCGCGTGAGTTGCAGTCGCGCATCATGGAGCCGTTTTTCACCACCAGGAGCGACCAGGGAGGGACCGGGCTTGGGCTCTCCATCTGTTACTCCATCATCAAGAAGCACCAGGGTACCATCGAGTATGAGTCCGACCTCCGCCTCGGCACGACCTTCACGGTGAGGCTGCCGGTTTACGGCGCGAAGCTGTGACCACCATGGCTGGTCCGACTGGTCCGACTGGTCCGGCTGGTCCGACTGGTCCGACTGGTCCGGCTGGTCCGACTGGTCCGACTGGTCCGACTGGTCCGACTGGTCCGACTGGTCCGACTGGTCCGATCTCAAAACACTGATATCCGAGGAACAGCTATGTCCGCCTGCTACGAAAAAGTTCTCCTTGTCGACGACGAACAGAGCATCCTGCTCGGCTCGCGCACCCTTTTGCGCAGCGCGGGTATCATGGAAGTCCTCACCCTCGATGACAGCAGGAAGGTCATGCCGCTCATCGAAAGGGAAGAGGTCGATGTCGTGGTTCTCGACCTCTTCATGCCGTACCTCGGCGGGCGGGAACTTCTGGCCGAGATCTCCCGCGAGCACCCCCACATCCCGATTGTGGTCATCACAGCGGCGGACGAGCTCGAAACAGCCGTCGATTGCATGAAGGCGGGCGCCTTCGACTACCTGGTAAAACCAGTGGAACGCACACGCCTTATATCGAGCGTAAAGAAGGCGATCGAGATCTGCAGGCTGAAAAACCAGATGAGCGACCTCAAGAAACAGTTCTTCCAGAAGAAAGTGGAAGCCCCGGAAACCTTTTCCTCCATCATCACTGTGAGCGAAAAGATGACTTCCATCTTCCAGTACATAGAGGTGGTGGCACGGTCCAACGAAGCGGTGCTCGTAACCGGGGAAACGGGGGTCGGGAAGGAGCTGGTAGCCAGGGCGGTACACAAGGCGAGCGGGCTCAAGGGAAACTTCGTCCCGGTGAACGTCGCCGGGCTCGATGACACCCTTTTTTCCGACACCCTCTTTGGCCACCACAAGGGTGCCTTCACCGGGGCGGAGAAGGCGCGCGAGGGGATGATTGCGCAGGCCGCCGGGGGGACCCTCTTTCTCGATGAGATCGGTGACCTCCCCGAGGTTTCCCAGGTGAAGCTCCTGAGGCTCCTCCAGGAACGGGAGTATTACGCGATCGGCTCCGATGTCCCCAGAAAGAGCAACGCACGGATAGTAGCGGCGAATAACAGGTGCCTGAGAGATCTGGTGCAGCAGGGAAAATTCCGCAAGGATCTTTACTACCGGCTCTGCACCCACTATGTGACCATCCCCCCGCTGCGGGAGCGGATCGAGGACATCCCCCACCTTCTGGACCACTTCCTCAAGAAGGCCGCAAACGCACTCGGGAAGGAGGTGCCGCTCCTCCCCTCCCAGGCGATCCCGCTCCTCGCCAACTACGCCTTCCCGGGGAATGTCCGGGAGCTGGAAGCGATGGTGCACGACGCGGTGGCGCGGCACAAGTCCGGGACCCTTTCTCTCGAGAGCTTCAAGCGGAGCATGAAGGCCGGCAAAGAGCTCAACCCCGGCGCTGCGGCAGAGCTTCCCGCCGCGGGAGCGACGGCCGCTCCAGCCGGTCCCCTGCCGACCCTCAAGGAGGCCGAGGAGATCCTGGTGCGGGAAGCGCTGCGGCGGGCCCAGGGAAACCAGGGGATCGCGGCCTCCCTTCTCGGCATAACCCGCACCGCTCTCAACAAGCGGCTCAAAAAGGAGCCGGCGCTTCTCCTTTAGCCCCCCCTGTGCCTTTTGTCACACCTGAGCCGATCGTCACAGCCTCCCGCACCTGAGGCGGCGATCGGCTTTTTCTCGCCTCCCCCCTCTCCCCCCTGTGCCTTTTCTCACACCCCACGCGTTACCGACAGCGCAGAATTACCTTTACATACCGAGATGTTACAACACCCAATCCTCCGGCACGCTCCCTGCTCAAGGGAAAGGAGCAGTTAAAAAACTCTCAGGAGGAAAAGAACAATGACGATGCCCTTAACGGTAACCAGGTTCCTCATGCCCCCCATCACCCTCATAGGCTGCGGCGCAGCGAAAGGCGTCGGCGACAACTTGAAGACCTTGGGTGCCAAAAAGGCCCTCATCGTCACCGACAAGGGGCTCGCGAAGATCGGCGTGGCGGACACCATCAAGCAGTACATCGAGCAGGCAGGGCTGCAGGCGGTGATCTATGACGGCGCCGAGCCGAACCCCACCGACCAGAATGTCGCCGACGGCCTCAAGGCCTACCAGCAGAACGGCTGCGACTCCATCGTATCTCTCGGCGGCGGCAGCTCGCATGACTGCGGCAAAGGGGTCGGGATCGTCGCCACCAACGGCGGCACCATCCAGGACTACAAGGGGATCGACACCGTGACGAAGCCGATGCCCCCCTTCGTCGCCCTCAACACCACCGCCGGCACCGGCAGTGAAATGACGCCGGCCGCTGTCATCACCAACACCTCCAACCACGTAAAGATGGTGGTATGGAGCATCAACGTCTCCCCGAACGTCTCCATCAACGACCCCGAGCTCATGACCGGCATGCCTCCGGCACTGACCGCCGCGACCGGTATGGACGCGCTGACCCACGCCATAGAAGCGTATGTGGCAGCCTTCGCCAACCCGAAGAGCGACGCGCTGGCCCTGCAGGCGATCAAGCTGATCGCGAAGTACCTGCAAAAGGCAGTCGCCAACGGCCAGGACATCGAGGCACGCACCGGCATGGCATATGCCGAATACCTGGCAGGCGAGGCATTCAGCTCCGCAGGTCTTGGCATCGCGCACTCTCTCGCCCATCAGCCCGGCAGCTTCATCGGCCTGCCGCACGGCGTCTGCAACGCCATCTTCCTCCCGCTGGTATGCGAATTCAACATGATCGCCTGCGTGGAAAAGTACGCCGACGTCGCCGAGGCGATGGGTATCGACACCACCGGCATGACCGAGAGAGCGGCCGCCGTTGCAGCTATCGAGGCGATCAAGACCCTTTCCGCCGACATCGGCATCCCCGCCGGCCTCTCCGAGCTCGGGATGAAAGAGAAGGACATTCCGGAAATGGCCGAGTGGGCCATGAAGGAAGTCTGCACTCCGACCAACCCGCGCGTCACCCGGGTCCAGGACATGATCGAGCTCTATAAGCGGGCGCTGTAGCCCCTGATCATCCCGGGAGCCGATCAGCAACCTCTTTCACGGTCGGGGTGGATGGCATGGCCGGATCAGGAACCATCCCCCTCCTGGTCCCGCCCTTGAAGGAGAGGAGGGGCAGCACACGCTGTGGGCTGATCGGTTCCAGGGATGCACTACTAAACTACGGAGGAAATGACAATGGCACTAGCAGACGAGGTCTTCGATTTCTTTATCCCTTCAATTACCAAAATGGGCGTGGGCGCAGTAAAGCAGCTCGGCTCGGCAGCCAAATATCTCGGCGCGCAAAAGGCGCTCATCGTCACCGACCAGGGGCTGGTGAAGCTCGGGGTGGCGGACCAGATGAAGAAGCTTCTGGAGGATTCCGGGATCGCCGCAGTCATCTACGGCGGCGCCGAACCGAACCCGACCGACAAAAACGTCCGCGAGGGGGTGAAGATCTACAAGGAGAGCAAGTGCGACGCGCTCGTCAGCCTCGGCGGCGGCAGCTCCCATGACTGCGCCAAGGGGATCGGGATCGTCGTCTCCAATGGCGGCGATATCCGCGAGTATGCCGGTATCGACACGGTGCCGAAAGCGCTCCCGCCGTTCATAGCGATCAACACGACCGCCGGGACCGCGAGCGAGATGACCCGCTTTGCGGTAATCACCAACACCGACACCCACGTAAAGATGATCTTTGCCACCGCGCGGATCACCCCGGCCATCGCCATAAACGATCCTGTCCTCATGGTGGGAATGCCTCCGGCACTTACCGCCGCCACCGGCATGGACGCCCTCACGCACGCCATCGAGGCGTACGTTGCGGCACTCGCCAATCCGGTAACCGACGCCTGCGCCCTTGCAGCGATCCGTCTCGTGGCCGAGTGGCTCTCCCCGGCGGTGGCAAACGGCGACAACCTGATGGCGCGCGACAAGATGGCCTATGCCGAGTACCTCGCGGGGATGGCATTCAACAACGCCGGCATCGGTATCGTGCACGCCATGGCGCACCAGCCGGGCGCGCTCCTCAACAAGCCGCACGGCGTGTGCAACGCGATCCTCCTGCCGCACGGCTGCAGCTTCAACCTTATCGCCTGCCCGCAGCGTTTTGCCGACATTGCAGAGGCGATGGGAGTGGATATCACCGGGCTCATGCCGATGGAAGCAGCAGAAAAAGGGGTGGAGGCGATCAGGAAGCTCTCCGCGTCGGTGGGGATCCCTGCAGGTCTTTCCGCTATCGGAGTGAAGGAGAGCGATATACCGGTCCTCGCCGAGAGCGCCTTCAAGGACATCTGCTGCCTCTTCAACCCGCGCAAGATAAGGCCTGACGACATCGTCGAGCTGTACAAGCAGGCGATGTAGCGGCGCAGTGGCCAGGGGGGACTCGCGTCCCCCCTTTGCGAAGGCTCATCGGAAAATTCCGGAAGCCGCACTATGTCGCAACGAAGCGCCGCACGAGACCCCGCGTCCCCCCCTTTGCGAAGGGGGGACAGGGGGGATTTGCCTTGTTGGCGGATTTCTACAACCACTTGTGGGAGCCATCCCGCAAACTGCGCTAGCAGATGACAGTGATGCTGGCCGTGCTTTCCTTCTGCAGGAACAGGGTCGAGGGTCCATCGATTCAGCTACACCAACAGGCATTTTCGGAACCACTGCCGCGCGTTGTCGAGACCATTCTGAAGATGCCAACCCAGGACCTAAATCCCCCCTGTCCCCCCTTCGCAAAGGGGGGGACGTGATGACGGACTCCTTCGAAGGGGCACAACTGCTAGTTACCCGCAATTTCAGGGCCCCTGCCCGCGGGGGGAGTCATGCAATGCACAACACTTTTACTCACGGAGGTGAACGGATGAAGAAGATACTGGTTGCCCTAATGCTCTGCACAGGTCTCGCACTGCCCGACCTCTCCTTTGCGGCAAACGCAAGGGACTACATTCCGGCGCCCCCGGGAACCTTTCTATTCTGCTCCTACTTCAAGCACATCACAGCGCACAAGCTGTACAGCGACGGAAACAGGGTGAGCAGCGACTTCAACCTGTCCGAGAACATCGGCATCTTCAGGCCGGTCTACTACACCTCCATCGCCCCGAAGGCACTCTACGGCAACGGCCCCTTCACCATCGACCCGCAGTCGCTCGTTGTCTTTGGCGACGCGGAACTGGACGGCTCTGCAACGGGGCAGACAAATCTCTCCGACTCCGGCTTTGCCGATCCTGTTCTCCTCACCACCTTCTGGTTCGTCAATGCTCCCGAAGACAAATTATGGGTAGGATTCACCCCGTACGTCACCATGCCGCTCGGCTCATATGACCGGACCCGCGGGCTCAACCTCGGCGCGAACCGCTGGGTCATCAGGCCCGAGATCGGCATCGTGAAGGGGATCGGCGATCGCGCGTATGTGGACCTCGTCTTCAACGGCGACTTCTTCACGGACAACGACGACTACGGGACCGGGGCGGACCGCGGGAAACTGGAGCAGGATCCGCTGTTCGGCTTCGAAACCCACGCAAGCTACGATATCACGAAGCAGTGGTTCGTGTCGCTGGACTACTACTACAACAGGGGCGGGGAAACGAAGGTGAATGGCGTGAAACAAAATGACGAGCAGGAAAATCACGGGCTCGGGCTATCATTCTTCTGGGGGGTGGGGGATCACAACCAGCTGATGATCGAGTACAGGGACGACTTCTCCGTGAAGAGCGGTCCGGGAACCAATACCTTCACCGCACGCTGGGCGTACTTCTTCTAAAAGCCCGCGCTGCCGGTCGCTGGAAAGGACCGTGTCTCGCAAACGTCAACCCGCAAATCCTGGAGAGTATTAACCGGGGACCACTTGAACGTGAAAGGAGATTGCCCATGAAGCGCCTCACCGCCATTACCGCCCAGTTGCTAGTGATACTGTGCCTGCTCTTCTCCGTCTGCGCCGGCTGCCGGCATCTGCAGAAGGGGGAGACGGAGCGCTGCCCGTCCTGCGGACTCGAGTATCCTGCCGGAACGAAGCACGACTGCAACGGCAAGCACAAGGAGTAAAAGCTCGCGGCGGCCGCCGGAGGATGGGCCGCCGCACCTTTTTTCATCTGCCCCCCCTGCGTACCAACTCAAGCCGCCCTCGACGAGGCCCCTTCCACGGGCCTCCGTCCACCCCGAGATGACAGCTCTGACAAGCCATGCCTGCATCCTCCCCTCCACTGCAAAAAAAATTAGCCTCCGGTAAATTTTCGCATAAAACCTCTAGCACATTTTTCAAACTATGTTACATTGCCCGGTATACTGCATACACGCCTGTTTATTGCACCCGTAAAGCGGTTCCACGTGGCTTTTGATTTTCCGACAACGACACAGAGGGAGGGATTATGAAAAAGGGGTTTATTGCTGTCTTTCTGGTAATTGCGCTTCTTGTGCCCATGACTGTTTTCGCCGCCGCCGTGAAGATCGGGGTCATCAACTCCATGACCGGTCCGGAGGCCCCGATCGGTGAGAACCTCACCAACGGGATCAAGCTCGCCCAGGAGGACCTGAAGAAGAAAGGGATCAACGTCGATCTCGTGTGGGAGGACGATACGGGGAAACCGCAGATAGCAATGAGCGCCATGGAAAAGCTCGCCACCAGGGAGAACGTGGCAGGGGTCGTGGGGCCGTACACCTCCGCCTGTGCCAACGCGGTCGCGAAGCTCTCGGAAAAGTACAAGGTCCCGCTTCTGGTTCCCGCTGCGGCGAAGGAGGAGATCACCCGCCAGGGGTACAAGTGGGTCTACCGCATGAACGCTCCCGCTGACGTGTACGCCTCTGTCCTCATCGATGCCACCATGAGCCTCGGAAAACCGAAGACGATTGCCTTCATCTACGAAAATACCGACTTCGGCACCTCCACCACGAAAACTGCGAAGGAGTACGTGATGAAGAAGGGGCTGCAGGTGGTGGCGGACGAGCCGTACTCCAAAGGCTCCCCCGACTACCGCTCCACCCTCACGAAGATCAAGGCGAAGAAGCCGGACCTCGTTTTCATGGTCTCCTACGTGGCCGACGCCATTCTCCTCATGCGCCAGGCGCGCGAGATCGGGCTGCAGCCGCAGGCTTTCCTCGGCGGCGGCGCCGGGTTCACCACCGTGCAGTTCGCCAAGGAGAAGGAGATCTCCAACTGTGTCCTCTCCTGCACCCAGTGGACAGACGACGTGAGCTGGCCCGGGGCGCGCGACTTCGGCGCCCGCTACAAGGCGAAGTTCGGGAAGGAGCCGACCTACCACGCGGCGTGCGCCTACGAATCGATGATGATCATGGCGCAGACAGCGGCGCAGAGCGCAGGGGACCGGGAAAAGACCCGGGCCGCGCTGAAAGCTGGAAAGTGGAACGGCATCATGGGTGAGGTCCGCTTTGCCGACTATGCGGGGTTCACCAACCAGAACAACCACCAGATGCTGGTGCAGCAGATCCAGGAAGGGAAGTACGAGACGGTTTACCCGAAGCAGTTCGCCACGAAGAAGACGGTATACCCCTTCCCCGCGTGGAAGTAGCGTCACTTTCGTCAGGCCGGTCTGCCCCACCCGGGCCGGCCTGACGTTACATTGAAGGCACCCGGAGCCCCCCATGATCGTCTTTTTCCAGTCACTGCTGAGCGGAGTCCTTATCGGCGGGGTCTATGCCCTGATCGGCATCGGGCTCACCATTATTTTCGGGGTCATGCGCATCATCAACTTCGCCCACGGCGACATCATGATGATCGGCATGTACCTCGCCTACAACCTTTTCACCCTGGCGGGGGTGGACCCGTTCCTCTCCATCGTCATCATCGTGCCGGTCATGTTCCTCTTCGGCGCGCTGCTGCAAAAGCTCTTCATCAACAGGATCCTGAACGCCCTGCCGCAAAACCAGATACTCCTCACCATCGGGCTCGGGCTCATCATGAGCAACACCATGATGCTCATCTTCACCTCCGACTACAAGATCCTCTCCACCACCTACTCCTCCAGCAGCGTGAACCTCTTCGGGATCTCCATCTCCGAGCCGCTGGCGATCTCCTTTGCCATCACCGCAGCGATCACCGCGGCGCTCTACTGGTTCTTCCTGAAGACAGACACGGGGCAGGCGATCCGCGCCACGGCGCAGGACCGTGAGGCGGCGCAGCTCATGGGGATCAACGTGAAACGGATGTCGATCATCGCCTGCGGCGTGGGGGCGGCGCTCGCCGGGACCGCCGGTGCGCTCATATCGCCCACCTACTACATATTCCCGCAGATCGGCAGCGCCTTCACCCTCAAGGCCTTCGTCATCACCGTACTCGGGGGGATGGGGAGCGTCCTTGGCGCCACCCTCGGCGGAGTCGTCATCGGAATCGCCGAGTCGATGGGGGCGGTGTACATCTCCAGCGGCTGGAAGGACGTGGTGGTCTTCATCCTCTTCCTGCTGATACTTCTCTTCAAGCCCTCCGGCCTGATGGGCAAATCACGCACCTAGCGGAGTCTGCCGTGACAACTGATGCGATCGCCAAGAATGACTACATGAAGTTTGTTACCCCGGCCCTCACCTGCGTCATCCTGGCCGGGCTTTTCCTCTTTCCCAGGTTCGTGGACAACCCCTACGCCCTGCACCTCATGATCCTTCTCTTCATGAGCACGATCATGGGGCAGAGCTGGAACATCGTCGGGGGGTACGCCGGGCAGTACTCCGTCGGCCACGCCGCCTATTTCGGGGCGGGAGCCTACACCACCATGGTCCTCATGCAGCAGTGGCATATCCCCCCCTGGTACGGCGTCCTCGGCGGGATGGCGGTCGCCCTCGTGGTGGCGCTTGTCATCGGCTCCATCTGCTTCAGGCTGCGCGGGCCGTACTTCGTTCTCGCCTCCATTGCTGTGGCGGAGATCCTGCGTCTGAGCGCCATGAACCTGAAGGATTTCACCAACGGCGCGGAAGGGATTCTCGCCACCGACATCCCTCCCCTGACGGTCGGCGGGCAGGTGGTTACCGACTTTCTGAGCAAGGTCCCCTTCTACTACATGGGGCTTTTGCTGGTGATCCTTACCGTCGTCGTGACCTACGGCGTGCAGCACTCAAAGCTCGGCTACTGCCTGCAGGCGATACGGGAGGACCAGGACGCGGCGCACTCACTCGGCATCAACCTGACCCTGTACAAAAACGTCGCCCTCACCATCTCCGCGCTCCTCACCTCGCTGGCAGGGAGCCTGTACGCCGTGTACATCGGCTTCATCGACCCTCCCACCGTGCTCGGCCTGGACATCTCCGTGCAGATCGTCCTTATCTGCATCATCGGAGGGATCGGCACCCTGTACGGCCCTGTGGTTGGCTCCCTGGTGCTCGTCCCCCTCTCCGAGGCGCTGCGCAGCAACCTCATCTCCGAGGCGATCTTCAGCACGGGGATCGTCACCGAATCGTCGGCGGTCGGCACCTTCCTGAAGGAAAACCTGGCACACGCACACGCCCTGATCTACGGCGTTCTCGTGGTGATAGTCATACTCTTCATGCCGGACGGGGTGCTCGGTTTCCTGAGGAAGCTGATGGCGAAGCGGGGGAACGGCGGAAGAGTCGGCGCCCCGAGCGTGTGCCAGGCGAAAGAGACGAGCGGGGGGGCGGCGTGATGGCGATACTGGAGATAAAGCATGTAAGCAAGTTTTTCGGCGGGCTGGCGGCAAACGCCGATGTCTCCTTCGAGGTGGCGGAAGGCTCCATCATGGGGCTCATCGGCCCGAACGGCGCGGGAAAGACCACCCTTTTCAACTGCATCACCGGCTATTATCCGCCATCCCGCGGCGAAGTCCTCTTCAAGGGGGTGAGGATGAACGGGCTGCAGCCCGACCGGGTCTGCAAGCTCGGCATGGCGCGCACCTGGCAGAAGGTGCGCCCCCTGGCGAAGATGAGTGTGCTCGACAACGTGATGGTGGGAGCGCTGTGCCGCACGCGGTCGTTGAGGGTGGCGCGGGAGATAGCCGCAGAGCAGATCGAGGTCGTCGGGATGGGGTCCAAGGCGGCGATGCTGGCAGGGGGGCTCCCGATCGGCGAGCGAAAGAAGCTGGAGATGGCGCGCGTGCTGGCGACCGCGCCGGAGCTGCTGCTGCTGGACGAAGTAATGGGGGGGCTGAACCAGTCCGAGAGTGAGGAGATCATCAAGCTGATCCTCGACATCAAGGCACGCGGCATCACCCAGATGGTGATCGAGCACGACATGAAGGCGATCATGCGCATTTCCGACCGGGTGGTGGTGCTGAACTCGGGGGAGAAGCTCACCGAGGGAACGCCCCAGGAAGTGGTGCAGAACCAGGCGGTCATCGACGCGTATCTGGGGCAGAGTCACTGCTAGCTGGCGAGCGGCATCTCAGCACGTGGCAGCTTCCCCCGCCCCCTGTCCCCCGCCCGCAAGGGGTGGGGGAACGTAAGGACTGGCGGTGCCTGCTGATGTTGAAGAATTTTCGAGGTGCAGTGCAGCTACTCTCCCCCTCCCTCGACGGGAGGGGGTCGGGGGGTTGGTGACGGCGCCATCAGCTCAGCAGATGGCAGCTCAGGAAGCTGAAAAGGTGATCGTATGAAACCACCGAGCGATCTACAGCCTCTTGCCACCAGACTCCGCACCAACAGCACGGATGCGGAGCGCCTTCTGTGGAAATATTTGCGCGACAGTCAGATCGAGGGCGTGCAGTTCCGCCGACAACAGGTGATTGAGAAATACATCGTCGACTTCGTAGCCTTCGCTCACAAGCTCGTCATCGAGGTTGATGGCGGACAACATGCAGACAATGCCTTATACGACCAGCGCAGGGATGAATACCTGCAGGCGAATGGCTTCACGGTGCTGCGTTTCTGGGATTGTGACGTTATGAAAAATATTGAGGGTGTTGTTGAGGTAATAAGGCTCTACTGCCTTCGATCCGCCTCCCCCACCACCTAACCACTCCCGCAGGCGAGAGATCAAATGAGGCACCAATGCTAACAATCGAGAACCTGAACTTCAGCTACGACGATCTCAAGGTGCTGTGGGACGTGAACCTTGAGGTCAAGGAGGGGGAAATCGTCACCGTCGTCGGCTCCAACGGCGCCGGCAAATCGACCACCCTCAAGAACATCTCCGGCATCGTCCGCCCCAATTCCGGCTCCGTCAGATTCAAGGGTGCAGAGATAGGGAAGCTCGAGTCGCACCAGGTCGTGGAGGCGGGAATAGTCCAGGTGCCGGAAGGGAGACGTATCTTCCCGGAGATGACCGTTCGCGAGAACCTCCGCATGGGGTCCTTCATCAAGGGAGCACGCGGCGACCGCGAGAAAAACATGGAGCGCGTCTTCTCCCTCTTCCCGCGCCTGAAAGAGCGGGAAAAGCAGCTCGGCGGCACGATGTCGGGAGGGGAGCAGCAGATGCTCGCCATCGGGCGCGGCCTCATGGCCAATCCGGAGCTCCTGCTGCTGGACGAGCCGTCACTCGGCCTCTCCCCCCTGCTGGTCGGGAACATCTTCGAAATCATCAAGGAGATCAATCGGCAAGGGGTGACCGTACTTCTCGTCGAGCAGAATGTGCACCAGTCGCTGCGCATCGCCCACCGCGGTTACGTCCTCGAAACAGGGCGGGTGGTGCTGACCGGAAAAGGCGAGGAACTTCTCGACGATCCGCACGTCAAAAAGGCCTTTCTGGGGATGTAGGGGGACGCAGCACGAAACGGGCGGGCCGTGTGCCCTCAAAGAAGCAGACGAGGCTATTTACCAGATTCTTCATTGGGCAGGCGGTTGGCAGTGCGTCCCTCCCCTTTCAAGGGGGAGGACAGGAGGGGGATGGGTCGACGCGGCCACCAACCTTGACCCCATCCCCACCCTGTCCCTCCCCTTGAAAGGGAGGGGACGCCTAAGCTACTGCTTCGTACAGGAACACAGGCGACCTGATTCAACCCGGCTGCTTTGTCACAGCAGGCGGATACAGTGGAGGGAAGTAATGACGACCGTTGACAACTGGATGACCAGGAATCCGATCACCATCGACACCGACACAAGCGTCATGGAGGCGATGCACCTCATGACCGAGCACAACATCAGGCGCCTCCCGGTCATGCAAAAGGGGAAGATTGCGGGGATATTGACAGAGGAAATGGTGAAGGCGTTCTCCCCGAGCCCGGCGACCTCCCTCGACGCCTACGAACTGCACTATATCCTCTCGAAGACGCCGGTATCGAAGGCGATGAATCCGAAGCCATGCCGGGTGGCGCTCGGCACCCCCCTCACGGAGGCGGCGGAACTGCTCCATGACCTGAAGCTAAACGGCGTCCTGGTGGTCGACGAGAAGGACAACCTGGTGGGGATCCTGACCATAACCAACGCGCTGGAGGCGCTCATCGCCATCTGCAAGGACCCCGGCCACTTCTGCAGCATCGTCGCCCCCTGACGGCGGATCTGATCGTCAACGTGATATCTACTGCAGGAGAGGAAGAGCGGGCTTCTCGAGTGTGATGTCGGGGCGGGTGGAGACCAGGAGGACGGAAATATTATCGCTTCCTCCGCGCTCCAGGGCGGCGGCAACGAGCCTGTCGGCGGCGGTTTCAAGATCATCCCGAAAATCGCGCACTATCGCGCCTATGAGGGAATCGGGCACGGTGCCGGTAAGCCCGTCGCTGCACATGAGGAGGATATCACCCTCCCCTACTTCCCGTTCCCGGATCTCGGGGTACAGCTCCTCGGCGACACCGACAGCCTGGGTGAGGACATGGCGCGCCCACCCCGGCACCATTTCGTCCGTCGCCCCTTTGCGGATCAGGGCGGACGCGTAATTGTCATCGATGGAGAGCCTCTCTTCCCCATTCTCACCGAGGAGGTATATCCTGCCGTCGCCGACATGGCAGCACCAGGCAACGCTGTCGCGGAAGAGGAGAATATCGAGGGTGGTGCCCAGCCCCTCGAGGCGCGGCTCTTCCAGTCCCCGCTTGAAGACGGCGGAGTGAGCGGCGGCGAAAGCCTCGGCGAGGAGCCTCGGCACCTCCGAATCGGGTGTCGCCGAGAGCTTCTCGGCCAGGACCCGGTGGGCAGACTCGACCGCCACGCTACTGGCAATCTCCCCTCCGGGCACCCCGCCCATGCCGTCGGCCAGAAAAAAGATCGAGCGCTCGCGGTCGGCCAGGACATAGTCCTCGTTCTTCTCCCGCACAGTCCCCCTGTCCGTCCTCGCCGCGTACTGCATCCATCCCCCCCGCGGAGACATCCCGCCACTGTTGTGGAGATCTATCCTCCATCTCTCGTCTACAGTATAGCTGAAGTTCGAAGGGCAGGAGTTTGAGGGATAGATGACGCAGATCGCACTTTGGTTATAATTTCAAGGCTTGCAGGTAGGAAGTGAGAAACGTGCCGTGGTGCCACTCGTGATGAGAGGAGAGTGCCATGAAAGACGTGACCCCCGCCTTTGTTACCATCCTTCAGCACATTGCCGCCGCAACCGTAGCTGGCGGCGTCGCCTTTCTGGTTGCGACCGTCATGGGCGCTGAGCCTTTCCGACCGACGATGATCGTCGCAGCCGCCGTCTTTTTCAAACTCGCTTTCTGGGATCCCGCCAGGAAAAACGAAGTCAGGAAGAACGAAGTCCGGTGAGGGCGATGTGAAGGGGTGAAGAAGGGAGGCACCTCCCAGGCCCCCGGAAGTCTGGGGCCTGAAAGGGAGCTTCTCAAATCACGGAATGGCCGGCGTGCGCGCCACGTAATGCTCGCACGGCGTCGTCCGTTTCATCTTCGGCACATCCTTTATGGCGAAGATCGTGCAGCGCCCACGGGTGTTGTTCTCGCACTCTTCAAAGGAGCATACGATAAAAGCGCGGTCGTTCTCCCCGCTAAGGACCTGGTCCAGTTTCCCGGCTATCTCCGGGTCGTTCCCCGCTGCGTAAACTGCCCGTTGAAGCTTCTCGTCCATTGGAACCCTCCAGTTCAAAGTATTCTGCACTGCGGCATGACGCTGCAGTTATCTTGCGAAGCTACGCTTTTGCCCCCGGCGGAAAGAGGAGCTTTTCCTCTACCGTTCGTCTGTGCGGCGCCTTCTCTTAAAGTAGTAATCGTAACAGATTTGGCAGAAGGTGTGGCTGACGTTATCGGGCATCTTTGAAACCAGGGCCGGCACCCAGTCCCATTCACTCTCTGATGAAGCCCGCTGTACCCGGCGGCAGTTGCTGCACTGGGTTATAAAGCCGGTTTTCTGAAGATAAATCCTCTCGATCTCTTTTTCGCCCAGATCTACGCCCGGATCGTGGGGATGCTCTGTCACCAGCGAGTTCACAATAACAATACCTTCGCGGCTATGCAATGGATAAGCTGTCTGGTGGAACAGTCTGAATGTCTCAGGGCTTGAGCATTCATAGTCATGGTGCCATATCTCGCCACTTTTCAGGACCCGCTGGAATGACTCGAGGTAGAACTCCCGCGCAACTCCGGTTATGGCATCTCCTATATGAGTGCCGATGCGAAAACGCTCGGAGATGGCAGGCTCTCCGTTGTTTTCTTTGGAGAAGATAAACCAGCCGGGGTTGAAGTAGTTGATGGTGAGGTCCATGCACAACCCATAGACGGTGGATGGATAGCTCTCCAGCGTCTCGAGGGAAAAGCAGTCCAGCAGCGCAGGGAAGCGCTCGTGAAAGCGTGGCGGGCACATGCTAGGCCGCCAGTTCGAGGAAGCGCTTCGCGAACCGCACCCCGGTCGCTTCGTCCTCGTGCTTGAAGTAGATGAAGGCGCTCTGCCACTGGTAGTTGCGAAGCCGCTTCAGCCACCCTTCCAGTTCGGCGTCGCTGTACTCCTTGCGGCGCAGGCGCAGGTAACCGAAGTCTGCCGTCGCAACGAGGGGCAGCCGCGCCCCATCGTCCGTGTCGGCATGGCATACCGCTGCCCCGTGTCCGCGCAAAGCGGAAACGACATCGTCGGTGAACCACGAGAGGTCACGCAACTCGAAGGCGACCCTGTACCGCTTCGGCAAATTGCACAGGAAGTCGCATAGCAGTGGCAGGTCCTTCTTCAGGTTTGGAGGGAGCTGAAAGAGAATCGGACCGAGGCGCTGGTCCAGAACCGCCGCCACATCGAGAAACCAGGAAAGGGTTTCGCCGACGTCCCGCAGGCGCTGGAAGTGGGTGATTCTCTGGGGGGCCTTCAGCGCAAAGGTGAAACGGTCGGGGACCTCCGCCGCCCACCCCTCAAGGAGCGCGGTCTTGGGCATGCGGTGGAAGGTGTTGTTGATCTCCACCGTGCGGAAGTGCTCGCCGTAGTAATTGAGCATGCGCCGGGCAGGAAGGTCCGAAGGATAGAAGATCCCTTTCCAGGCGCTGTATGAGTAGCCGCTGGTCCCGACGTAAAGATCCATAGATAGTCCCGGTGCTCCGGCGCGTCTCAACCCTGTGCCGATGCGGGCACTCCTTTCTTGTCAATAGTGCGCATGAGCTTGTCGAAAGGCTGCACAAACTTCACCACACCCTCCTCTTCCAGCTGGGCTGTCACGGAGTCGAGATTTATCCCCACTTGCGGCAGTCGATCAAGCACCGCGCGGGCATCGTCCATACCCTCCTCAAGAAGGGGGGCGGGATTTCCGTGATCGCGGTACGCCACGAGCGTCTCCATCGGCATCGTATTCACCGTATCCGCTCCCACCAGCGGCTCCACGTACTTCACGTCGCTGTAGGCCGGGTTCTTCGTGCCGGTACTTGCCCAGAGCACCCGCTGTGGGCGCGCCCCTGCGGAAGCGAGCTCGCGAAAGCGGTCAGAGTGAAACGCCTCCCGGAAGATCTGGTACGCCATCTTCGCGCAGGCGATTGCCGTCTGCCCCTGCAGCATCGCCGCCGTCTCGGCGCGGTCTCCTCCTTCGGCGATCTTCCGTTCCAGAGCCTGGTCCACCAACACGTCTATGCGGCTCAAAAAGAAACTCGCCACCGAGCTCACTTCGAGGTGCTGGCCACGGCTGCGCCGCGTCTCCAACCCGGCGATAAAGGCCTCTGTCACCTCGCGGTAGCGGGGAAGTCCGAAGAGGAGGGTCACATTGATATTTATCCCCTCGCTCACGAGCTGCCGTATCGCATCGAGCCCCTGCCTCGTGCCAGGAACCTTGATGAGCACGTTGGGGCGGGCCACACTCTCCCAGAGGCGTCGCGCCTCGGCCACGGTGCCGACGCTGTCGTACGCCAGATGCGGCGAGACCTCGAGACTTACAAAGCCGTCCGCCCCCTTCAGGGAGTCGTAGAGCGGCCGGAAGAGGTCCGCGGTGCGGCGGATGTCCTGCACCGCCAGTGCCTCATAGATATCCCCCGCATCTCTCCCTTCCTGGGCGAGTTCAACGATTGCCGCGTCATAGGTGCTGCTTTCCCCGATCGCCTTCTCGAAAATGGCCGGATTGGAGGTCACACCCCCGAGCCCGTCCTCCTCGATGAGCCTTGCGAGCTCCCCGGAGTCCAGCAGGTCGCGGTGCAGGTAGTCGAGCCACACGCTCTGACCGAAAGTGCGAAGCCTGGAAAGAGGATTATCCTTCATCGTTCACCTCTCTGGATCGGAGGCGTCCCCCTTCGCGTCAACCGAGCAGGTGGAAAAGACGTCCTCCGCATAGAAAACACCCGTTCTTTCTAAGTTACTCCTCCTTGTCCGGAGCGGCAATCGCAAACGAGTTAAGGGTCTTGCATCCGATGAAGAGAGCGGCAGCAGGGGCGCATATGGCTGATGCGAGCTCCAGCCGAAGCGTGCGGTATGACCACTTGGCGGAGCGAGGGTGCGGCGCGCGGTATTACCATTCCCACCGCTTCCGGCTTCCGGTACCGGTGCGCTGGATGTGGGTGCACAGCTCCACCCGCCGTCCTCTTTCAAGCTGTATCAGACTCAGATAAAACGGCGTCCTCCACCACCATTGCACTGTATACCATCGCAACCCAACTCAAAGATATTCCGATAGAATTTTTGTTTTGTAATTTGCGCTGTAATGGTGTATACAAGTGCCGGCTTTTGTGGGTCGAAGAACGGTTTTATATTCAGCTGCGATTAGTACTCCCCGCCTCAAATCCTTCGCAGGGAATCTCCGCCGCCGTATCCCCCGCCGCATTTTTTCCAGTTCAACTGGTCTAATATCTTTCAATGCAATAGGAGCGCGTCATGAACAAGAAGAAGATCACCCAACATCTGTACTTTTGGGTACTCGTCGCCATCGCCATAGGCGTGGCGCTGGGATACTACGCACCGGAAACCGCAGTGGCGATGAAGCCGCTGGGCGACGGATTCATCAAGCTCATCAAGATGATCATTGCTCCCGTCATCTTCTGCACCGTCGTCACCGGCATCGCCGGGATGGAGGACATGAAGAAGGTGGGGCGCGTCGGTGCGAAGGCGCTCTTCTACTTCGAAGTGGTATCGACCCTTGCACTTGCCATCGGCCTCGTGGTCGTAAATGTGATCCAGCCGGGGGTCGGGATGAACGCCGACGTGACCAAGCTCGACACGAAGGCCCTCAGCGCCTACACCACCGCCGCCAAGAACCAGTCGCTGGTGGACTTCGTGATGAACATCATCCCGAGCAGCGTCGTGGACGCCTTCGCCAAGGGTGACATCCTCCAGGTCCTTCTCTTTGCCGTGATGTTCGGTTTCGCCCTTTCCGCCCTCGGCCAGAAAGGGAGAGGGCTGTACAAGATCATTGACCAGATCTCCCACGCCCTCTTCGGGGTCGTCGGGATCATCATGAAAGTTGCACCGGTCGGCGCCTTCGGCGCCATGGCCTTCACCGTCGGCAAATTCGGCTTCAAGTCCCTCGCCAGCCTCGGGATGCTCATGGGGAGCTTCTACCTCACCTGCCTCCTCTTCATCTTCGTCGTGCTCGGTACGATCTGCAAGCTGTGCGGCTTCAGCATCTTCAGGTTCATAGCCTACATCAAGGAAGAGCTCCTGATCGTGCTGGGGACCTCCTCCTCCGAGTCCGCACTCCCGAGGATGATGCTCAAGATGGAGAAGCTCGGCTGCACGAAGTCCGTCGTCGGTCTCGTAATTCCGACCGGCTACTCCTTCAACCTGGACGGCACCTCCATCTACCTGACGATGGCGGCGGTCTTCGTCGCGCAGGCGACCAACACGCACCTCAGCTGGACCCAGACCGCGACCATTCTCGGCGTGCTTCTTCTCACCTCCAAGGGTGCAGCAGCAGTAACCGGCGGCGGGTTCGTCACTTTGGCGGCAACCTTTGCAGCCATCCCGACGATTCCGGTTGCAGGTCTGGCACTGATCCTCGGTATCGACCGCTTCATGTCCGAGGCACGTGCGCTCACCAACCTGATCGGCAACGGCGTCGCGACCGTCGTCATCTCCAAGTGGGAGAATGAGCTGAGCCAGGAGCAGCTGAACGCAGTCCTCGCCAACCCGCAGCACCACAGTCTCGATCTCGGTCTCTCCATGCCGGTCCTCGCCGGTGAAGAAGACTAGGAAAAGCTTTCATAGCAGCAGCAAAAAAGTCCCCCGGAGATCCGGGGGACTTTTTTGCGTTCAGGGAAACCAGTAAGTAAATTTCGACGAGCCGCTGGCGAGAACTCGGGTAAGGTCGCTACAAGTAACCCGGGTGCCCCCGCGCTGGAGCGCAGGCATCTTGCCTACGATGGCGGCGCAGCCGCCACAGACCGCGCGGCTGGCGCCGCGGCTACAGGCTGGGAAGCCTGTGCTCCAGCGCGGCGCCACTAGCGTCGGATTTGCCTTTGCCTCAGGCGTCAAGGCAAGTAATGTAGGCCGGGATAAGCCGCCAGGCGTTCCCGGCACTCCACACCCTCAGCCCGCACCAGCGAATGCCGGAAACGCTGCGCTTATTCCGGCCTACAGGGATCCCCCGCCCCGGGAGGATACGTTATCCGCGTCCCGTCGACCACCGCCATCTCCGAAAGAGAGTGAGGTACAATACTGCCGTCTGGAAGGATATGCAGCACCTCGATCCCCCGCACAACCAAGGCATCGCTGATGAGCACACGGTGGCAGCGCCAGGGGGTAGCCTCGCTGCACATGATCGCCGTCCTCTTCCCCTGCGCGAGGTGAACAAGATTCGCCAGCGCTGATGCAAAAGCGGAGGAGAGCATATAGTCGGCGAAGCCGCGCAGCGCCGCATTGCGCCAGCCGCCGTTCGGCGAATCGGGGCGAGAGTGCCGTCGCAGTCCTCCGAGTTCCTTCATGTGCTGGTACTTGATGCGGCGTATGCGCAGAAAAGGGCTCAGCCGGCCGATGTCGAAGTGCGGCGCGTGCCTCGACCGCGGCACCTCCCGTACGTCGAGGACGCGCTCGATACCGTGCTCCCGGAGGACTTTCAGGAATTCCTCCTCGGTGAGGGTGCCGTGCCCCACCGTGTAGACCGCAAGCGCCCCCCTGCCTTGAGGCCGATTATCCTCCGACATCGGCACCCCCCCTCCTCCCCTACCACCAGCGCCACAGGGCGACTATGAAGACGATCACAAAGACAATCGTGAGGTTGAAGTAGGCGAGAAAGTAGAAGACGCGCACATGCAACGGCGCCTTCTGCGTCCCCGCATCCAGAAGTTCACCGACAAGCGGCAACGCCACCACCTGCTCCGAGCCGTGAGGCGCGAGTTGAAGCGCCTCGGTCAGATCCACCCCTGCACTGTGGCGTCCCATATGCAGACCCGCCTTCCACAGCTTGCTCCCCGACGCGTCGTAGATTTTACCCTTGAAGGCGAAGTATGCCGGGCGCCCTTCCTTCCCGTCGCATAGGGAGAGCTCCTCTGCTGAAAGGTCCCCGTACCCCACGGGGCCGGCACCGTTTTTCCTCTGTGCCTTCAGCCGAGGTCCGATGAAGAGGACCACGAAGATCGCCGCAAGGACCATGACGAGGTAGAGTGCAACCTTCACCATGAGCAGGATGCCGAAACGGGTATGCAGGAGGATGTCGAGCGAGGTGATCCTGAAGTACATGAGGACAACGCCGGTCAACCCGATGACTACCATGGAAAGGACGCCGACACGCACCTCCCCCTTTGGCAGTCCCCCCGCTGCATACTGCGGCTTGAGGACGAGATGAACATAGAGGATGGTGCCAAACCAGAGGATTGCTATAAGAAGATGCAGGTATCCCGCCGCGAGATGCACCACCTTCTTCGCGACCTCCCCCTCCTTCTTCTGCGGTACAGCCGTCCCCGCGGCGGGTCCCCCCTCTTTCGCGAGGGAATCGCCATATGCCTTCCCTGCCGCTGTCAGCTCCCCTCCCCCTGCGGGGTCCACATGGCATGCTGCACAATCTTTCCCTGTCTTCTGCGCGTACTCCTCCGTCGCATAAGAGCTGATTGCGCAAGAAAGACTGACACAGAAAATGAACACCAGAATTACCACTCTCATAGATCGACGCCTCCTCTCACCACACATTAATTGACTTCAATTCAATAGATGATAGCCTCTCCAACGTCTGTGACAGCTCCATCCGCAGTACAAGGAGGGTACCATGTCCCGGCTCTTTCCGCACACACTCACGACAATATCCACCACAGTTCATACTTTCATACTCCTCTCTGTAATCCTATATCAGGCAACACCGGCGTTTGCCACGACGCCTGATCCCGCCCGCACAGTCTTCGTGCAGCTATTTGAGTGGAAATGGAGCGATATTGCGCGCGAGTGCGAGACGTACCTCGGTCCCCAGGGATTCAAGGCGGTGCAGATCTCCCCTCCTGAGGAGCATCCGGCTCTCGGAGGGAAGAGCCGGCCGTGGTGGATCAACTATCAGCCGGTGAGCTATCAGATCGAAAGCCGCATGGGTAGCCGCGCCGACTTCAAGAAGATGGCGGAGCGCTGCGCGGCGGCTGGCGTGCAGATATACGCCGACGCTGTCATAAACCACATGGCCGCCGGAAGCGGCACCGGGTCGGCAGGGAGCACCTTTACCGACGAAGGTGCCCACCGCTACACCTATCCCGGGATCTACGGCCCGGAGGACTTCCACTGGAACGTCCCGGGGGAGCACAGCTGCATGAACGCGGACGGCCAGATCAACTACAACAACAAGCACTCGGTGCAGGACTGCGAACTGGTCGGCCTCCCGGACCTCGCCACGGAGAGGGAAAAGGTGCGCGCCCGCATCGCCGACTATCTCATCGATCTCTACGGCCTCGGGGTGCGCGGCTTCAGGATCGATGCAGTAAAGCACATCGCCCCCGCCGACGTGGAGGCGATCCTCGCCAAGGTGAGAGCGCGGGTGGGGGACAACTTCTACGTCGTGCAGGAGGTGATCGACCTGGGCGGCGAGGCGGTGAAGAAGGAATGGTACTACCCCTTCGGCGACGTGAACGATTTCATGTACGGCCGCAAGCTGAGCGAACAGTTCAAGAACCAGAACGGCCAAAAGATCGCAAATCTAAAAAGCTTTGGCGAGAGCTGGGGGCTTGCGCGCCCAGACAGGGCGGTCGTTTTCACCGACAACCACGACATGCAGAGAGGGGAGGCGACGAGCTACCTGACCTTCAAGGACAACGGCAACAGCTTCGTGTACACCCTCGGAAACATCTTCATGCTGGCCTGGCCGTACGGGTACCCGCAACTCATGTCGAGCTACGACTTCTCCGGCTTCGACGACGGCCCACCGAGCAATGCGGACGGCAGCACGAAGAATGTCTACAACGGTGCCAGCGCCTCGCAGCCGGGGTGCTTCACCCAGTGGAAGTGCGAGCACCGCTGGCGCGAGATAGGGAACATGGTGCCCTTCAGAAATGCCGCGGCATCGTCGCCGGTGACGGACTGGTGGGACAACGGCAACAACCAGATCGCCTTCGGCCGCGGCGACAAGGGGTTCCTGGTCATAAACCGGGAGGACCAGCCGCTGCAGAAGACCTTCCAGACCCACCTACCCCCCGGGACGTACTGCGACGTCATCGCCGGGAATTTCGCAAAAAGCGGGAAAGGAGCTACCTGCTCCGGGCGCACCATTATCGTGGACGAGAAGAGACAGGCGACTATTTCCGTTCCCGCCGATTACGCGGCAGCCATCCACGTCAATGCAATGACCGCCGCGAAGCCGATGGTGACTGCAACTTTCACGGTAAAGGAAGCTAGCACCGTATGGGGGGAGAATGTCTATCTCGTGGGGGAGGACGTGGCCCTCGGAAAGTGGGATCCGAAGCTCGGGGTGCAAATGACCCCGGTCGACTACCCGGCATGGCAAGTGACGGTGAAGCTACCGCCGTCCAGGAAGATCCAGTTCAAGTTCGTGAAGATCAACGGCAACGGTGAGGTGCTGTGGGAATCGAATGCGAATCGCACCATGAAGACGCCTAAGAAGGGTGCAGTCACGGCGTCAGCGACGTGGGGGATACAGTAAAATAGTAGGAGGTCCCAACGAAAAAGGAGAACGAGGATGGACAGAACAAACACCATCAAGGCTCTTTTCACGGCAACAGCAACCGCCACAGGAGGGCGCAACGGGCGCACCGAGGCAAGCGACGGGTCGGTGCGGGCAAACCTCTCCGTGCCGAAGGAGATGGGAGGGGCCGGGAACCCTGACACGACGACGCCAGAGCACCTTTTTGCCGCCGGTTATGCCGCCTGCTTTGGCGGCGCCATCGATTTCGTGGCAAAGCAGCAGCAAAAGGATGCCTCAACTGTAAAGGTCACTTGCCAGGTTTCGATCGGCCCGCGCGAAGGGGGCGGGTTTGGGCTGTCGGTGAAGATGCATGTGGAGGACAAGGAGATTCGGCAGGCGGAACTGGCAGAGCTGGTAAAGGAAGCGCACGAGAAGATCTGCCCTTACTCCCACGCTACGCGGGACAACATCAATGTGCAGTTCGAGGTGGTCGGGAGGTAGCCTCCGACTCCTGCAGCGCGACACGCACCGCCTCGTCGTAACCGGTGAGCGGAAAGGGAATAAGGCTCCTGATCCTGTTTTCCCGGCACACGACCTCGTTTTTCAGCCCCTCTATCAGCGGGATCGCTATGGAGGGGCTGACACTCGTCACCAGCCCCACCCAGTAGGAGGAAAGCCGCGGGGTGAGAAACGGTGTCGGCGCAATGAGGAGGCTCTTTCCGGTGATGCTGGCAAAGCGCTCCATCATGTCGCGATAGGTCAGGATATCCGGGCCGCCGATGTCGAAGGTCTCTCCCACGGTCCTTTCGTCCCGCAGACACCCCACCAGATAGCCGATCACATCGCGCACCGCGATCGGCTGGCAGCGGGTCGCCACCCAGCGCGGCGTGATCATGAAGGGGAGTCTCTCCACCAGCGACTTTATCATCTCGAAAGAGGCGCTCCCCGCGCCGATGATGACGGCGGCCCTCAAAAAAGTGGTCTTGAAGCGGCCGCTCCTGAGGACATTTGCCACCTCCAGCCTGCTGGCCAGGTGGTCGGAGAGGCTGGAGCCGGTCTCCCCGAGCCCCCCCAGATATATCACCCGCCGCACCCCCGCCCGGTTCGCCATGGAGGTGAAGTTCTCAACCGCCTCGCGGTCGCGGCGCTCGAAGCCGGCGCGTCCCCCCGCCATGGAGTGCACGAGGTAATAGGCGGTGTCGATATCGCGCAGCGGCTCCGCGAGCGAGCGCAGCTCGAGGACATCACCGCTCGCGCGCTCCGCCCCCTCAGGAATGACGGCGTCCGGGCGACGCACCATGCAACGCACCGCATACCCCTCTTTCAGAAGCGCCGCGGCAAGCCTCCTGCCGATGAATCCGGTAGCACCCGTCACCAGTATTTTTCCCATATGAACGCCCCGTCGAGAAGCTGAAGTGTCCTTTACCCCGTAATTTTAACAGGTTTCAGAGGCGGCAATTGCCGCGCTGGCACTGGAGGATCAACTGCGGCAGTTGCGCAAAGCGCGCAAGGTCTCAAAATTTAAGATGGAGCTTCAGCGGAACAGAAGACCTCATCGGGGGAAGAGATGAAAGACGACAGAGACGACAACCTCGCGCATTACCTTAGCAATCACCTCGCCGGCTCCGTGGCAGGGGTCGAGTTGGTCAAGATGATGATATCGGAGAATCGCGGGAAGGAGCTCGCTCCCTTTCTGCAGGTGCTACTGAAGGAGCTGGAAGAAGACCAGGAGGTGGTGCGCCGCTGCCTGAAGGAGATGGGGAGGCGGGGGAACATGATCAAGGAGATGGGGGCATGGACTATCGAGAAGCTTGCCTTTAGCCCCCTGACGGGGCTCGCCGACGCCTCTCTTTTGAGGCCGGTAGTGGAGCTGGAAGGAATCCTCATCGGCACGCTGGGGCGGCACGCCATGTGGCGTTTGCTGGAGCGGTTTCACCAGAACGACCCGCGTTTCGCCTTCGTCGATTTCACCTTCCTTCGGGAGCGGGCCGAGCGGCAGGCTGAAGAGCTGGAGCGTCATCGCCAGCAAGCAGGCGCGGTAGCGACGGCGAGGTAGCAGCGGCGCGGCGTGCGACTAAGGGGGGTGCCGTGCGATGAGGAGCCCCTTTCCGCCGAGGCTCCGGGAACTATAACGAAGGATCATCTGGGAATTCCTGGAAACGAGGAGCATTTTCCACCACGCGCTGGAAGAGGCCTCGCGTCCCCCCCTTTGCGAAGGGGGGAACGTTAGGCCTTCTGCAGTGCTTCGTGGCAATGTACCCACGCTCCCCCGGAATTCGGATGAGCCTTCGTAAAGGGGGCGCGTCGCTTCGTTTAGACATACAACGGCTTCCGGTATTCTCGGATGAGCCTTTGCGCACGGCGGACCGTGGTGATTTGCCCTTTGCTGGCAACCCCCGCGATATCGCCTCACCGTCCCGCCCCGACGGCACCGAATCGGCTGTTGTTGCTGAGGTAGGTGTAGAAGAGGGTTACCGTCCCCTCGCGCTGATGCCTGTTGGGCACCTGCTGGTAGTGCGTGTTTCTGATCGATTCCACCCAGCGCACCCCCACCCCGTGCCGCCCGGAGACACGTACGGTCACCCCGGCTTCACAGTTGTAGAGCACCTCCGACCCGTCGATATCCCCTTCCACTGCCTGCGGGTAATAGCCGCGTCCAGCGAGGTCGATGTAAGCCCGCTCCCCGAAAAGTACGTTCAGCGACAAGAGCCACTGCGGGGAGAACGCGTAGTGGTGCTCGCGCTCCTCCTGCGTCGCCAGTCTCGACCCCGCCGCCGCGAACCCCACCCCTCCAAGAAGGGAGCCCTGCAGCGTCACGTCCGGAGCGACGTCCATTTCAGCCGTGGTGCCCAAGGAGAGCGCTGTGCTGGAGATCTGCATGAGGAAGGGGGAAATATAGTCGTAGCTCCCGTAGAGCCCCCATATGCCGCGGTAGGTATCGCCGGCATCGTACGCCGAGCCGATCAGGAGCCCGCGCAGCAGTATGTTCTCCAGGAAGTTTTCCGCACGGGAGCGGACCGTCAGTCGGAAATCGAAGTAGTCGAGCGGGCGCCTGTAGCTGTAACCGCTCTTGCCGGGGAGACCGTAGGAGAGGGCGAAGTCGACAATGCCGTAGAAGTTGTGAGGGGGCTGACCGTACCCGAGGTCATACCCCTCCGTCCCATAGCTCGCCCCGAGACGCACCCGCCAGAACTTGGCCGGCCTGTGCGATGGATAGACGCTCTTGAAGCGCTCACCGAAGACGGAACGGTTGAATCCTGTGGGGGGAGAAACTATCGCTGCAGCTATCTCATGGAATGCATCGGGGTAGTCACCACCGTCTTCCAGGACCAATCCGGCCATCCTGAAGAGCGCCTCCCCCAGAAGGCTCCCGGCATTGCCGGTGGTGATCATGTCGTTGATGGAAGGTCGCGTCGTCTCACCCGCCATTTCCCAGATGTAGCTCCCCGCATGGCTGTAGCCGAGCGATTCCCAGAAATTGAGGCCGGAGGAGCGGGCAAGCCCGAAGAATGTGGCACCCTCGTAGGGGTGACCGAACTGGTTCACCTCGAAGGTGTCGTGGTCCCATCCCCAGTGCTGATTGTGCACGTGGTCCCAGATCGTCGATGGCGAAGTTTCGTAGGCCCGCTTCCCCTCCTTCATCTTCCCGTGAAAGGCGAGCCGGTCGAAGCCGTTCAGGAGGATGACGAATCCCGGGACCTCCAGGGCCGGAATAAGGTAGCTTCTCCCCTCCCGGGTTTCCCAGTCGAGGACCTTCCTGGAGTTTTCCCGTTGAGTGTCGTCCGGCACTTCAGAGGGTGGCACAACAGCACTATCTGCTCCGGAAGCTGGTGCGCCCTGTGACTCTGCGGCTTGGAGTGAAGGGGGAACGATGAATGGAATGGAGACGAGCAGAGATGCGGTAAGCAGGAAGATGCGGCTTACGCGGTTCACACGGCATAGCGGCATTAGGGCCCCCCTGGTAGCACGGGAAGAATGGGTGAGGCAATAGATTTTAATGCAGCAGGACGGTACCACAGTTACACCCGTCCCGCGACTAAATTTTCACTTTCGGGAAGGGACCTGTCCACACGCGCGGATCGCCTGGGCCAGTTCCGCGCTTACCCTCGACAGTGCCCGGCTGTAAGCCGCAACGAGCGGTTCGTAGCCGTCCCCCTGCACCGGCTCCCGCACCAGGGAGTGCCCGCGGCCCTGGGCGTTGTCGGCGCTTCGTTTGATCTGCCACAGCGCTTCCACTGTCACCGACTTCCCCGGTAGCGCCTCAAAGCGCTGCACATCGACCTGTACCCGGTACTGGGCGTCGGCACCGGCATTTTGAGGGTACGAGGAGACCTGCTCCGTTCCGAGGAGCGATCCGAGGTTCTGGGCCAGAACCCGAGGGATTTCACGCTTCAGCGGCTCAGCCCAACGGTGCGTTTCGGCAATCTTTACCCGGCTCTCCGATTCGCGCACCACCAGTTGAGGGCGGTCCACGACCTCCGGCACCGTTATCGGCCCTACAGAGACGCTGACTGGGGCCTCTGTCGCTGGCACCGCCTCACCGGAGGCGGCTGGCAGCAGTGTGTAGAAGGTCACCTGCGGCGACCTGCTGCAACCGGCAACGAGGAGGGCAAGGCAGGCCAGGGCCAGGATCGGCAATCGGATCATCACTCCTTCTCCTTCTTGCCACGAATCAGAGACTCGGGGTGGCGCTCGAGGTAATCGGCGAGGGCCCGCAGCGACTGGGCGGCGCGTGCCACCTCCCTCAGCGTCTCTCTAAGGTCCTGCTGGACCGGGGCGTCGCTGGACATGACGTTGCTCGCTCCTGCGAGGGTCTGGCGGGCTTCGCCGAGGGTCCTGCGCGCATCGGAAAGGACGCCGCGGGCCTCGGGCACGACCGAGCTGTCGATCTGCTTCACCAGGCGGTCGGCGCTCTTCAAGGTAGCATCGAGGCTCTTCAGCGTCTTCCGGGCGTCCCCGGCTACCGCTTCGAACGGGATCTTCTCGATCTTGTCGACGATCCGCATGATCTTACCCTGCAACCGTTCCAGGCTCCCCGGGACGGTGGGGAACTGCGGCGGCGACTCCGTCCAATCGATCTTCGCCTTGGGGGCGTCCGGGAAGAAGGAGAGCGCCACATACATCTGTCCGGTGAGGAGGTTGGCGTTTCTCAGCTGGGCGCGGAAGCCGTGGGCGACGAGCTCGTCGAGAAGGACCCGGTGATCGGCGGGGAGGCCTTGCGCTTTGTGGCGGTAGTGAGCTCGCAGACGCTCCGGATAAAACTGCACCTCAACCGGCATGGAGAAGCGCTTGCGCTGCGGGTCGAGCTCCAGGTTGATCTTCGTTACCTCTCCGACCGTCACCCCCAGTAGGTCCACCGGAGCTCCCAGTGCGAGCCCGCGCACCGACTCGCCAAAGACCAGCAGGTATTTCTCCACGACCCGTTCCGGTCTCTTCAGGGCTTCGGCACGGTTGACGGCAAGTGTGAAAGTGGAATTTGGGGGTGCCGGTTGAGCGGGCGCATC